>JAHWYA010000012.1 GCA_020028115.1 Anaeromyxobacter sp. | reverse complement strand
GCTCCTCGAGCTCCTCCATCTCCAGCGGCTTGGGGACCACCAGCATCTTGTTCTCGGAGATCTTGCGGGCCAGCGTCCGGTACTCCTCGGCCTGCTTGTGCTCGGGCGCGTACTCGATGACCGTCATGCGCCGCAGCTCGGCGCGCTGGACCTCGTTGTCGCGCGGCACGAAGTGGATCATCTGGGTGCCGAGCCGCTTGGCGAGCGCCTCGATGAGGTCGGCCTCGCGGTCGGTGTTGCGGGAGTTGCAGATGAGGCCCGCCAGCCGGACCTTGCCAGTGCCGGCGTACTTCAGGATGCCCCTCGCGATGTTGTTCGCCGCGTACATCGCCATCATCTCGCCGGAGACGACGATGTAGATCTCCTCGGCCTTGTTCTCGCGGATGGGCATGGCGAACCCGCCGCAGACCACGTCGCCGAGGACGTCGTAGAAGACGAAGTCGAGGTCGGGCGTGTAGGCGCCGTTCTCCTCGAGGAAGTTGATGGCCGTGATGACGCCGCGGCCGGCGCAGCCGACTCCCGGCTCCGGGCCACCCGACTCGACGCACTTCACGTCGCCGTACCCGGTCTTCAGCACGTCGGAGACCTCGAGGTCCTCCACCGTGCCGCGGTCGCGGACGAGGTCCATCACCGTCGCCTGCGCCTTGGCGTGGAGGATGAGGCGCGTGGAGTCCGCCTTCGGGTCGCAGCCGACGATCATCACCTTCTTGCCGAGCGACGCGAGGCCCGCGACCGTGTTCTGCGTGGTCGTGGACTTGCCGATGCCGCCCTTCCCGTAAATCGCGATCTGCCTCATGTCCTGTGGCCTCCGTGCTGGTCGTTGCTGCTCGCCACTCACGTAGAGCAAGGGTCGTACCGCTCCGGGATCGGCCGCGCGGCGCGCGAGATCCACGCGATTCGCGCCGGATCGGCGGGGCGGTGCCGCCCGCGTGGGCGGAACCTGACAGCGGGAGTGTCAGCTTCCGGACAGGGCGCGCGCGTCCTGCGCGTCACCCTTCGGCTCGCGCCCGCGCCTCCGCGGACTCAGCGCGAACGGCGCCAGCAGACGAGGCGCGTCGCGCTCCAGCCCATCCGCGCGTAGAACGCGAGCGCCGGCGCGTTCTCGCGGTCGGCGAGGAGCTGCAGCCTCGTCGCGCCGCGCTTCGCCGCCCACGACTCCACCGCCGCGAGGAGCGCCCGTCCGACGCCGCCGCCGCGCGACGCCGCGTCCACCACCATGTCCTCGACGAGGACCGACGGGGCGCCCTCGGCGGTCGAGACGACGAGCTGTCCGGTGACCATCCCGACGACCTCGCCGCCGCGCTCCGCGACGAGGACGGCGCGGCTCGCCGGGTCCGCGAGCATGAGGGCGAGGCCGCGCCGCTGCTTCTCCGGATCCGGCCGGAAGTCCGCCTCGATCGAGAAGAGCTCTCCGACGAGCCGGACGAGGACCGGGAGGTCGGCGGCGCACGCGGTGCGGATCCGGACGTCCATGTCGCCCCCCTCAGAACCGCTCGACCGCGATCCCGTACTTCGCGATCCGCCAGCGGAGCTGCCGCACGGACATCCCGAGGAGCCGCGCCGCGCGCGCCTGGACGTGGCCCGCCCGTGCAAGCGCGTCCACCACCCGGTCGCGCTCGGACGGGGGCGTGGTCGTGGACGGGGGCGTGGTCGTGGACACGATCGGCGTCCCTCGACTTCGTGTCGCCTCCGGCGACGCTCCGCTCGGGACGAACGGACTCGAGGTCGGCCCCCGCAGCCACTCGAGATCCCTCGCCGTCACCGGCCCGTCCCGGTGTGCGACGACGAGCCGCTCGAGCGCGTTCCGGAGCTGCCGTACGTTCCCCGGCCAGGCGTGGGCCGCGAGCGCCTCGAGGACGCCGGGGGCGAGCTCGAGCCTCCTCCCGTGCTCGGCGGCGAGCTCGTCGAGGAAGTGGGAGGCGAGGAGCGGCACGTCCTCCCGCCGCTCGCGCAGCGGCGGCAGCGCGATCTCGACGACCTGGAGGCGGTGGAACAGGTCGAGGCGGAAGGAGCCCTCCCGCACTGCCTCCTCGAGGTCCCGGTTCGTCGCTGCGATGAGCCGGACGTCCACCGTGAGGGTCCGGCGCCCGCCGACCCGCTCGAACTGCCGCTCCTGGATGGCGCGAAGGAGCTTCACCTGCGCGGCGAGCGGCAGCTCGCCGACCTCGTCGAGGAAGAGCGTCCCGCCGTCCGCGAGCTCGAACCGGCCCGGGCGCGCCTGCGCGGCGCCGGTGAACGCCCCCTTCTCGTGCCCGAACAGCTCGCTCTCGAGGAGCGCCTCGGGGAGCGCGGCGCAGCTCACCGCGACGAAGGGCCGCTCCGCGCGCGGCCCGTGGTCGTGGAGGGCGCGGGCGACGACCTCCTTGCCCGTGCCGCTCTCGCCGCGGAGGAGGACGGTCGCGCGGCTCGGCGCGACGCGCGTCACGACGTCGAGGACCTCCCGCCAGCGCGCGCTCCCGCCGACGATCCCGCGGAAGCGCTCCGGGTCGGGCAGCACGGGCGGCGACTCGGCGAGCGTCCGGGCCTTGTGGTCCTCGAGGCGGTGGAGCCGCAGCCTGCTCGCGAGCATCGACGCCGCCACCGAGAGGAGGCGCAGGTCGGCGTCGAAGGAGAACGGCCCCGCCGCCCAGCACCGCTCCGCGGTGAGGACGCCCAGCGTGGCGCGCCCCTCCCTCAGCGGCACGGCGTAGAGCGCCCGCGGGTCCTCCCGGAGGTCTCGCCAGCTCCCGGTGAGGTTCAGGAAGGTGGGCTCGTCGGCGAGGTCGGGGACCGCGATCGGGATCCCGGTCCGGAACACCCGCCCGACGACGCCCTCGCCCGGGCGCAGCCGCCCGAGGATGCGCTCCGCGTCCGGCATCTCGGGCGCCGCCTCGATGAAGACCTCGCCGGTCACCGGGTCGAAGAGGGAGACGGTGCCGTTCTCGAGCCCGAGGTGGGAGCGCAGGACGAGGAGCGCGGAGGTGAACGCCTTCGAGAGGTCGGTCGAGACCGACAGCACCTTGGAGATGTCGTGGAGCGCCTCGATGCCGGGCGCCGGGCGGCTCGGTCCCATCCAGGGGTGGGAGAGCAACGGGGGTGCCAGCCGCGGGCGGGGCGCCCGGGGCTTGCAGGAGCGTCGCCGGGACGCGGCTCGCACGTCCCGGGGCGGCGTCCGCCGCGGCGGGCGAGCGGCGCCGCTGCGCGTTTCTCGGGCAAGGGCTGCACGTGAACCGGACTTCGTTCAACCGCTGCAACCTGCCGCCCTGGGTCATCGCCTCCCGGGAGTTCGACGACGATCCGCGGGAGATCGTGCTCCAGGGCGTTCGCGAGGAGAACCGGTTCCTGTTCGACCTCCTCGCGCGCACCGAGGATCCCGACGAGCGGGCGCGCCGGTTCGACGACTGGATGGACGTCCGGTTCCAGCTCCACCACTGGCAGGAGCAGGAGACGCCGTCGGCGCGGCGCAGCCTGCGGAACGGGTACCTCAGGTTCCTGCGCGGGTGGGGCGTCGACTCCTCCTCGGTGGAGGGCGCGGTGCTGAAGGGGTGGGTCGAGACCCGGCTCGGGATCGCGCCGACATTCCACCGGGAGCCGCTCGGCCGGCGGGACGGTCCGGCGTGGGCCCGCTACGTCGCGGACCGCACGCGCGGCCACGCCCGGACGAGCGCCATCGACGCCCAGCTCGACCTCGTCTACGAGTTCACGCAGGCGGAGCTTCGCCGCCGCCACCCCGGGCAGGCGACGCTCGTCCTGTGGCGCGGGCAGAACGACCTCGCGGCACACGAGATCGTGGAGCGGCTCGGCCCGCGCGAGTGGGTGCTGCGGATGAACAACCTCTGCTCGTTCACCGACGACCGGGAGCGGGCGTGGGAGTTCGGCGACGTGGTCCTCGAGGCCCGCGTCGCGATCCCGCGGATCTTCTTCGCGAGCCACCTCTTCCCCCGCTCGATCCTGAAGGGCGAGCGGGAGCTGCTCGTCGTCGGCGGCGAGCTGCGCGTCCGGCGGGTGCTGTCATGAGGCCCCCCCGCGCCCGAGCGGCGACAGCGCGACGAGCCGATCCGAGAGCCGCACGATCTCCGCGCGGACCGTCCTGTCGAGCCGCCGGAGCCACCGCTGCGGGAGCGCCTCCTCGCCGTAGTATGCGCCGGCCACGGCGCCCGCGATGGCGCCGGTCGTGTCGGCGTCCCCGCCGCGGTTCACCGTCGCGACGAGGCACTCCTCGAACCCGGAGGTCGTGAAGAAGGCGTGGAGCACGGTCTGGAGCGTGTCCACGACGTACCCGGTCGCGAGCCCGCGGTACGGCTCGAAGGCGAACGCCGGGACCCGCGCGACGAGCGCGTCCGTCGCGCGGCGCAGCCGCGGCTTCCCCCGGCCGGCGACGCCGAGGTGCACGAGCTCGCCGACGTGGACCGTGGCGGCGTCGGAGAGGGGGTGGTGGTGCGTGAGGCGCGCCTGCGCGACGGCCCACTCCTCGAGGAGCGCGCCGTCGCCGAGGGTCGCGAGGGCGACCGGGACGATCCGCATCGCGGCGCCGTTTCCGCCGTCGCCGTCCGACGGCGGACCCGAGAGCGTCCCCTCGAGCAGGTAGCGGCGCAGCCCCTTGCGGACGGTCGAGCCGACGTCGACGGGTCCGGCGCGCATCCAGGCGACGAGCCGGTCGGCGACGAGGCGCAGGTCCCAGCCGCCCGCGGCGTCGATCGCGCGGGCGATGCAGAGCGACATCTCGGTGTCGTCGGTGACGCGCCCCGGGCGGAGGTGGAGCCAGCCGCCGCCTACGATCTCCCGGTGCGTCCCGTGCGCCGCCCGGATCTCGCCGGGCGTCAGGAACTCGACGGTCGCGCCGAGGGCGTCCCCGAGCGCGAGGCCGAGGAACGCCCCGCGCGCGCGGGAGCGGGCATCGGGGAGGTCGGCGAGGGGCACGCGGCTCGCGGATGCGAACGGCGGGCCAGGGACCGGCACTAGGCTTGAGCCGCGGCTCCCTCCGAAGGCGCCGGCGCGGGCGTCGCGCTCGCCTTCTTCAGGAACTCGTCGGGCCGCTCGACGAGGAGCGCCTCGCGCAGGACCTCGTCGGCGCTCTCGACGCAGACGATCTCGAGCTTCTCCCGGACCTTCTTCGGGATCTCCCGGACGTCCTTCGCGTTCTCCTTCGGGATGAGGACCTTCTTGATCCCGCCGCGGTGGGCCGCGAGCACCTTCTCCTTCAGGCCGCCGATGGGCAGCACTCGGCCGCGGAGCGTGATCTCCCCGGTCATCGCCACGTCCTTGCGGACCGGGATCCGGCAGAGCGCCGAGACGAGCGTCGTCGCCATCGTGATGCCGGCGGACGGGCCGTCCTTCGGGATCGCGCCCTCCGGGACGTGGACGTGGATGTCCACGTTCTCGAGGAAGCGCTTGTCGAGGCCGAGGAGCTCGGCGCGGCTGCGCACGTAGCTCATCGCGGCCTGCGCGGACTCCTGCATCACCTCGCCGAGCTTGCCGGTGATGGTGAGCTTCCCCTTGCCGGGCATCACCTGCGCCTCGACGGTGAGGAGCTCGCCCCCGAGCTCGGTCCAGGCGAGGCCGGTGGTGAGGCCGATCTGGTCCTTCTCCTCGGCGGTGCCGTAGCGGTACCGATGCGGGCCGAGGTACTTCTGGACCGCCTTCTCGGTGACGTCGTAGGCCTTCACGTCGCTCGGGCCGCCCGTCTTGAGGACGTCCTTCGCGATCTTCCGGCAGACGGAGCCGATCTCGCGCTCGAGGGAGCGGACGCCGGACTCCTTCGTGTAGCGGTGGATGAGCGACCGCACCGCGCTCCGCCGGAAGCCGACCGTCACGCTGGCGAGGCCGTTCATCTCCTTCTGCTTCGGGATGAGGTAGCGGTCCGCGATCGACATCTTCTCGAGGTCGGTGTAGCCGGCGATCCGGATGACCTCCATGCGGTCCTGCAGCGGCAGCGGGATCCCGCCCATCGTGTTCGCCGTGCAGATGAACATGACCTTGGAGAGGTCGTAGTCGAGGTCGAGGTAGTGGTCGTTGAAGCTGAAGTTCTGCTCGGGGTCGAGCACCTCGAGGAGCGCCGCGGAGGGGTCGCCGCGGAAGTCGGTGGACATCTTGTCCACCTCGTCGAGGAGGAACACCGGGTTCCCCGACCCCGCCTTCTTCAGCGACTGGATGATCTTACCGGGCAGCGCGCCGATGTACGTCCGGCGGTGACCGCGGATCTCCGCCTCGTCGCGCACGCCGCCGAGGCTGATCCGGACGAAGCGGCGGTTCATCGCGCGCGCGATCGACTTCGCGAGCGAGGTCTTGCCGACGCCCGGGGGGCCGACGAAGCAGAGGATCGGGCCGCGGATCTTGTCGACGAGCTTCTGGACCGCGAGGTACTCGAGGATGCGCTCCTTCGGCTTCTTCAGCCCGTAGTGATCCTCGTCGAGGATCTTCTCCGCCTCGGGGATCTCGAGCTTGTCCTCGGTGTACTCGTACCAGGGGAGCGAGAGGATCCAGTCGATGTAGTTGCGGACCACCGTGGCCTCGGCGCTCATCGGGCTCATCATCTTGAGCTTCTTGAGCTCCTTCTTGGCCTTGAGGGTGGCCTCCTTCGACATCTTCTTGTTCTTGATCTTCTCCTCGAGCTCCTGGATCTCGTTCTTGAACTCGTCGCGCTCTCCGAGCTCCTTCTGGATCGCCTGCATCTGCTCGTTGAGGTAGTACTCCTTCTGCGTCTTCTCCATCTGCTTCTTGACGCGCGTCCGGATCTTCTTCTCGACCTGCAGGATCTCGATCTCGCCCTGCATGAGCTCGTAGAGCTTCTCGAGGCGCTTCGCCGGCGACTCGGTCTCCAGGATCGACTGCTTGTCCTGGAGCTTCAGGGAGAGGTGGGCGACGATCGTGTCGGCGAGGCGCGCCGCGTCGTCGATCGACGCCACCGACGTGAGCATCTCGGGCGGGATGCGCTTGTTGAGCTTCACGTACGCCTCGAACGTCGAGTGCACGGAGCGCATGAGCGCCTCGAGCTCCACCGTCGGCTCGCTGACCTCCTCGACGTCGTCGGCCTCGACGAGCAGGAAGCGCTCCGAGTCGAGGAAGCGGCGGACGCGGGCGCGCTGCTTGCCCTCGACGAGCACCTTCACGGTGCCGTCGGGGAGCCGCAGGAGCTGGATGATCTGGCCGACGGTCCCGACCGCGAAGATGTCCTCGGCGGCGGGCTCGTTCGTCTTCGCCTTCTTCTGCGCGCAGAGGAGGATGGCCTTGTCGTGCGCCATCGCCTCCTCGAGCGCGGCGATCGACTTCTGGCGCCCCACGAACAGCGGCACGACCATGTGGGGGAAGACGATGATGTCGCGGAGGGGCAGCAGCGGGAGGCTCTTCGCCTTCTTCCCGTCCTTCTTTCCGTCGTCGCTGCGAGAGAAGATCGCCACGGTCGGATGACTCCTTCGTGCGCCCGCGTCACCGCGAGGCCGGCTGAGAGACTAACACCTAGCAACACCTAACCGGTCGCGGTTGTTCGGGCCGCGTGACGTGGATCACCATGCCCCGCGCGGACGCGCCGCGAACGCGCGCTTGCGCCCCTTGCGGGGGAGCGCGCGCCCCGGATATCGCTGAGGCAGCCCCGTTTGCGCGATCGAAGGCGCGTACCGGACCGGCGCCGTACGCGACGCGAGGACGGCGCCGCGAGCGCGAATCTTGCGCGGCCAGCCGGGCGGGCGTTCGCCGACGGAGTGTCGCGACGGCGAGGGCGGGGCGTCACCGCGGCCGCTGAAGCGGCCGCCGTTAAGCGCTCTCCGCCTCCTTCTGCATGACGACGAGCGGCGGCTCCTTCTTGTCGATGACGTCCTCGGACATGACGATCTCCCGGACGTTCCGGCGGCTCGGGACGTCGTACATGATGTCGAGCATCGCCGACTCGAGGATCGCGCGGAGCCCGCGGGCGCCGGCCTTGTTCTTCATCGCGGCGCGCGCCACGGCGCGGAGCGCGCCGTCGGTGAACTTGAGCGAGACGCCGTCCATCTCGAGCAGCTTCTTGTACTGCTTCACGAGCGCGTTCCGCGGCTTCGTGAGGATGTCGATGAGCGAGGGCTCGTCGAGCTCCTCGAGGCTCGTGATGACCGGGAGGCGGCCGACGAACTCGGGGATCATCCCGAACTTGAGGAGGTCGTCCGGCTCGACGATGGCGAGCAGCTCGCCGATGTTCTTCTCGCTCCTCGACTTCACGTCGGTGCCGAAGCCGAGGCTCCGCCCCCCGACGCGCCGCTCGATCACCTGCTCGAGGCCGCAGAAGGCGCCGCCGCAGATGAAGAGGATGTTGGTCGTGTCGACCTGGAGGAACTCCTGCTGGGGATGCTTGCGCCCGCCCTTCGGCGGCACGTTCGCGACCGTCCCCTCGATGATCTTGAGGAGCGCCTGCTGCACGCCCTCCCCGGACACGTCGCGCGTGATCGAGGGGTTCTCGCTCTTGCGGGCGATCTTGTCGATCTCGTCGATGTAGACGATGCCCTTCTGCGCGCGCTCGATGTCGTGATCGGCGGCCTGCAGGAGGTTCACGATGATGTTCTCGACGTCCTCGCCGACGTAGCCGGCCTCGGTGAGCGTCGTCGCGTCGGCGATCGTGAACGGGACGTTCAGGATCTTCGCGAGCGTCTGGGCGAGGAGCGTCTTGCCGGAGCCGGTCGGGCCGAGGAGCAGGATGTTCGACTTCTGCAGCTCGACGTCGTCGATGGTGACGCGGCTCTCGATGCGCTTGTAGTGGTTGTGGACGGCGACGGCGAGGGTCTTCTTCGCGCGCTCCTGCCCGATGACGTACTCGTCCAGGATCGCCTTGATCTCAGACGGGCGCGGGACGCGGAGCTTCTGCTCGCGCTTCTCCTCGCCGGCGATCTCCTCCGCGATGATGTCGTTGCAGAGGCCGATGCACTCGTCGCAGATGTAGACGGTCGGCCCGGCGATGAGCTTCTTCACTTCCTTCTGCGACTTCCCGCAGAAGCTGCAGCTCAGGGTCTCGCGCTTCTCCATCTCGTTTCCTCGCTCCGCGAGCCTGCTCGTCCGGCTGCCGCTCCGCCCGGGGCTACCGCGCGCCTCGCTCCCTCAAGTCTACTGCGGCTTCTTCTCGCTCGCCTTCTTGTGCACGATCACCTCGTCGATCAGCCCGTACTCCTTTGCCTCACCTGCGCCCATGAAGTAGTCGCGGTCGGTGTCCTTCTCGATCCGCTCGATCGGCTGGCGCGTGTGCTTGGCGAGGATATCGTTCAGGCGGGCCTTCAACCGCAGGATCTCCTTGGCCTGGATCTCGATGTCGGTCGCCTGGCCCTGGAACCCGCCCAGGGGCTGGTGGATCATGATGCGGGCGTTCGGGACGGCGAACCGCTTACCCGGCGCGCCCCCCGAGAGGAGGAATGCCCCCATCGACGCAGCCTGCCCGACGCAGATCGTCGACACCTGCGGCTTCACGTACTGCATGGTGTCGTAGATCGCGAGGCCGCTCGTCACGGACCCGCCGGGGCTGTTGACGTAGAGGTTGATGTCCTTGTCCGGGTCCTCGGACTCGAGGAAGAGCAGCTGCGCGATGACGACGTTCGCGACGTCGTCGTCGATCGGCGTGCCGAGGAACACGATCCGGTCCTTCAGCAGCCGCGAGTAGATGTCGTAGCTCCGCTCGCCGCGGTGGGTCTGCTCGACGACGTACGGCATCGGGATGTAGGGCATCGCTCGCTCCCTGGGTTCGGGTTCCGTCAGGCTTCCTGGATCGTGGCCGCGGAGGACAGGACGGACATCGCCTTGTCCTCCCGGACCTTGCTCTTTAGCGCGTCGCGCGCCTGGGCGCTGCGCATCTGCTGCTGGGCCTGGGCGAGCGGCAAGCCGAGCTCGCCCGCGAGGCGGGTGATCTCCGCCTGGACGTCCTCGTCCGTGACCTCGATCTTCTCCGCGTCGGCGATCGCCTCGAGGAGGAGGCGCCCGCGCACCTGGAGCAGCGCCTGGTCCCGGAGGTCGCCGCGCATCCGCGCGAAGTCGAGCTGGAGGTTCCGGATGTCGAGCCCCTGGCGCGCGAACCGCTCCGCCGCCCCTTCCAGCATCGCATCGATCGCCCGCTCGACGAGCGCCGGGGGGACCTCGAACTCGTTCTTCTCGAGGGCCGCCTTCACGAGCGCGTCGCGCAGCTCGTTCTCCGCCCGCCGCTCCTCGCGCTTCTGGAGGTCCGCCCGGATCCGCGCGCGGAGCTGCTCGAGCGTCTCGACGCCCTCCACCCCGAGCGACTTGGCGAGCGCGTCGTCCACCTGCGGGAGCTGGCGCGTCTTCAGGGCCTTGAGCGTCACCTTCATCTTCGCGACCTTGCCCCGCAGCTTCTCGATCCGGTGGTCCTCGGCGAACGGCTCCTCGATCTCGACGACCTCTCCGAGCTTCTTCCCCTTCAGCGCCTCGAGGTTGCCCTCCGAGACCGAGCCCGGCGCGACCTTCACGGAGACGCCCTCGGCGCGGGAGCCTTCGAACGGCATCCCTTCGATGGTGCCCTCGTGATCGACGGTCGCCCAGTCGCCCTCCTGGGCGTCGAACCGGCCCTCGACCGGCACGAGCTGCGCCATCGCGTCCTGGATCCTCGTGATCTCGGCGGCGATCTGGTCGTCGGTCACCGACGGGGGCTTCCGGGTGACGGAGAGTCCCCTGTAGTCCTTGGGCTGGAGCCGCGGCTTCACCTCGACCCGCGCGGTGTACCGGAGCGGCTTGCCCTCCGCGACGCCCTCGGAGATCGAGACGTGCGGCGGCGCGACGACGTCGATGTCCTCGACCCGGACCGCCTCGGCGAAGGTCGCCTGGACGATCTTCTCGGCGACCTCGCTCTCGACCTCGGAGCGGAAGTGGCGCTCGAGGACCTTGCGCGGCGCCTTGCCGGGGCGGAAGCCGCGGAGCTTCGCGCGGCGCCCCAGGGACACGTACGCCTGCTCGAGCTCCTTCGCCACGCGGTCGGGATCGACCTCGATGGTGACCTTCCTCTCGACGGGGGAGACGTTCTCGACCTCGATCTTCATTTCGTTCGCCTCGGCACGTAAGGACGCGGAAAACGGGTAGTGCTACGCGCGGCGCCCGGTGCGGTCAAGGGGGTTGGGCGAGGGGGGACTCGAACCCCCACGGATCGCTCCACCGGATCCTAAGTCCGGCGCGTCTGCCAGTTCCGCCACCCGCCCGTTGCTCCTCCTCGTACCACGTCCCGCGACGAGGGCCGACCGTCTGTAGTAGACAGGGGCACGTGGACGCGCACCACGAGCATCCGGCGGATTCACCCTGCCTCCCCGCCTGCCCGGCGTGGGCCGAGGGCGCCCTCCAGCTGTTCGCGCTCCAGCGCCGCTACCCCGAGATGCTCGAGGCCTGCCGGTCCGCGCGCGCCGTCGAGTACCTCATCGTGGCGCCCGCCGCGCCGGGGACGGTCCTGCCGGAGCACCTGCAGCAGGAGGAGCTCGTCCGGCTGAACCTCGTCGTCGGACGTGACACGCCCGAGGTGCTCCTCGACGAGTGGGGGATCCGCTGCAACCTCACCTTCCGCGGGCGCCGCTGCGACTGCGCGTTCCCGTGGGCGTCGGTCCTCGCCGGCGGGCTCCGGCCGCCCGAGAAGAAGCGGCCGAAGTTCGGCGTCATCCAGGGCGGCAAGAAGGATTAGCGGCTCCGAAAAAGCGAAAGGCCCGCCGGATTTCGTCGGCGGGCCTTCGTTCTCAGTGAGCGCGGAAGGAATCGAACCTTCAACCTATGGATTAAGAGTCCATTGCTCTGCCAGTTGAGCTACGCGCCCGATACGTCCCGGGATGGCCGAGGGTGCGCGGATCTACCAGCGCCCACGCACGCCTGTCAACGTCGCGCTTGTCCCTCGCGCTCGTCCTCCATCTGGCGCGCCCGGAGGGACTCGAACCCCCGACCCGCGGCTTAGAAGGCCGCTGCTCTATCCAGCTGAGCTACGGGCGCTTCTCGAAATACTTCCATGCTTCCGTTACTGAGGGTGAGTAAAGGGGCTCGAACCCTTAACCCCCGGATCCACAGTCCAGTGCTCTACCGATTGAGCTATACTCACCGTAAACCTTGTTCGTGGCGCGCCCGGAGGGACTCGAACCCCCGACCTGCGGCTTCGAAGGCCGACGCTCTATCCAGCTGAGCTACGGGCGC
>JAHWYA010000011.1 GCA_020028115.1 Anaeromyxobacter sp. | reverse complement strand
ACGAACCCCGCGGGCCCGCGGTAGGGAAGAACCCCGCACCAGAAGGAACGGAGAAGATGCCCAAGCTGAAGACGAAGAGCGGCGCGAAGAAGCGCTTCCAGCCGAAGAAGAGCGGCGCGGTGAAGTTCCGCCGCGCCGGCGTCCGCCACCTGGCGACGTTCGGGAAGACGAAGAAGCAGAAGGTCGGCCTCCGCGGCACGAGTCACCTGACGCAGGAGGATGCGAAGAAGATCAAGGAATGCTTCCCGTACGCGCGGTAGCGCGACCACGGTAAGCCAACGCGCCCAAGCGGGGCCCCGAAGAGCGCACGGCCCGTCACGCAGGGTGACGGGCCGCGGCGTCTCCCGCCGGCGAAGGAGAAGGACAGATGCGCGTCAAGAAGGGATTCAAGGCCCGTCGTCGCCGCAATCGCGTGCTGAAGCTCGCGAAGGGTTTCCGCGGCCGCCGGAAGAACTGCTACAAGCGCGCGAACCAGGCGGTGGAGCGCGCCCTCAACTACTCCACCCGCGACCGGCGCCAGAAGCGCCGCGACTTCCGCGCGCTCTGGATCGTCCGCATCAACGCCGCGGCGCGCCAGAACGGGACGACCTACTCGAAGCTCGTCGCCGGCCTGAAGAAGGCGGGCGTCGCGCTCGACCGGAAGATCCTCGCGGACCTCGCGCTCGCCCTCCCGGGCGACTTCTCCGCGGTGGTCAAGGTCGCGAAGGCCTAGGAGGTCGGCCATGGCCGACCTCCTCGGACAGCTCGAGGCGCTCTCCAAGGGCGCCCGGGATGCCATCGCCCGCGCCGCGGACGAGAAGGCGATCGAGGAGCTGCGGGTCCGCTTCCTCGGCAAGAAGGGCGAGCTCTCCGCGGTCCTCCGCGGGATGGGCCAGCTCTCGGCCGAGGAGCGCCCGCGCGTCGGCGAGGTCGCGAACCGCGTCAAGGACGAGGTCGAGGCGCTCCTCGACGGCGCCCGGCGCCGGCTCGAGGCGGCGAAGCTCGAGGCCGAGCTCGCCGGGCCGCCCATCGACGTGACGCTGCCGCCGCGCCGGCTCCTGCCGCGCGGGCACCGGCACCCGATCACCCGCGCCACCGAGGAGATCGCCGGCATCTTCGCGCGCCTCGGCTACGAGGTGGCGAGCGGGCCGGAGATCGAGCTCGACTGGTACAACTTCGAGGCGCTCAACATCCCGCCGGACCACCCCGCGCGCGACATGCAGGACACGTTCTACGCGGACGAGTCCACGCTGCGGCACGGGGTCGAGCCCGGGACGGTGCTGCTCCGGACGCACACCTCCCCGGTGCAGATCCGGGCGATGAAGCGGATCGGCGAGCCGCCGGTCCGGATCATCTGTCCGGGCCGCGTCTACCGCTCCGACTACGATCAGACCCACTCGCCGATGTTCCACCAGGTCGAGGGGCTCTGCGTGGACGAGGGGATCACCTTCGCCGACCTGAAGGGCACGCTCGCCGCGTTCGCGCGCGCGTACTTCGGTCCGGGCACGAAGACCCGCTTCCGCCCGAGCTACTTCCCGTTCGTCGAGCCGGGCGCCGAGGTCGACGTCTCCTGCTCGATCTGCGGCGGTAGCGGTCGGATCCCCGTGCGAGCGCAGGGGCAGGCGGATGAGCCTGCCCCGGAGCGAGCGGGGGGCTCGGGGGGGCGCGAGCTCCGCGAAGGCGGAGCGAGTGGCCCCCCGTCCGGACAGACCAAGCGCTGCGGGACGTGCAAGGAGACCGGCTGGCTCGAGGTGCTCGGGGCCGGGATGGTGCACCCCAAGGTCCTCGAGAACGGCGGGATCGACCCGAAGCGCTACACCGGCTTCGCCTTCGGCATGGGCGTCGAGCGGATGGCGATGCTGCGCTACGGCATCGACGACCTCCGCCTCTACTTCGAGAACGATCTCCGCTTCCTCCAGCAGTTCTAGGGGGCCTCGCCCCATGCGCATCTCGCTCAACTGGCTCTCCGAGTACGTCGACGTCCCGTCGCCCGAGGAGCTCGCGAAGCGCCTCACCGCCGTCGGCCTCGAGGTCGAGGCGATCGAGCGGACCGGCACCGGGCTCGACGGCGTCGTCGCCGCGCGGATCGTCGCCTCGGAGAAGCACCCGAACGCCGAGAAGCTCTCCGTGAGCCGCGTCGACGCCGGGCGCGGCGAGCCGCTCCAGATCGTATGCGGCGCCAAGAACTACCAGGTCGGCGACGTCGTGCCGCTCGCGACGGTCGGCACGGTCCTGCCGGGCGGCGGGAAGATCGAGAAGGCGAAGCTTCGCGGCGTCGAGTCCTCCGGGATGCTCTGCTCCGCGAAGGAGCTCGGCCTCGCCGAGGAGGCGAGCGGCCTGCTCCTCCTCGACCGGAAGATCGCGCCCGGGACCCCCGTCGCGAAGGCGCTCGCCCTCGAGGACGTCCTCCTCGACGTGAACGTCACCCCGAACCGGCCGGACGCGCTCTCGCACGTCGGGATCGCGCGCGAGGTCGCCGCCGCGCTCGGGAAGAAGGTCCGCATGCCCGCGCCCCGGCTCGCGGAGCAGGGCGCGCCGGCGCGCGACGCGGTGAAGGTCCGGATCGACGCGCCCGACCGGTGCGCCCGCTACGCGGCCCGCGTCGTCGAGGGCGTGAAGATCGGCCCCTCGCCGCTCTGGCTCGCGCGCCGGCTCGAGTCCTGCGGCGTCCGCTCGATCTCGAACGTCGTCGACGCGACCAACCTCGTCCTGCTCGAGCTCGGGCACCCGCTCCACGCCTTCGACCTCGACAAGGTCGCCGGGCGCGAGATCGTCGTCCGGACCGCGCGCCCGGGCGAGAAGCTCACCACCCTCGACGGGAAGGAGCGGGCGCTCTCTCCCGAGGACCTCCTCATCGCCGATCGCGACCGCGGCAGCGCGCTCGCCGGCGTCATGGGCGGCGGCGACTCCGAGATCTCCGCGGGCACCACCCGCGTCCTCCTCGAGTCCGCCTGGTTCCAGCCCGGCGGCATCCGCCGGACCTCGCGGCGGCACGGCCTCAAGACCGAGGCGTCCTACCGCTTCGAGCGCGGCGCCGACCCCGGCATGGTGATCCCGGCGGTGGACCGCTGCGCGGCCCTCATCGCCGAGCTCGCGGGCGGCACGGTGCGCCCCGGGATCGTGGACTGCCACCCGCGCGAGGTCCGCGCCCCGGAGGTCCGGCTCCGCTGGACCCGCCCGGCGAAGATCCTCGGCATGGACGTCGCGAAGGACGACGCCCGGCGCATCCTCGCAGGCCTCGGCTTCGAGGAGCGAGCGGCCGACGCGGAGGGGGCGACGTTCCGCGTCCCGTCCTGGCGCGCCGACGTCTCCATCGAGGAGGACCTCGTCGAGGAGGTCGTCCGGACGAAGGGGTACGATGCGATCCCGGAGACGCTGCCGCACGGCGCGAGCGACACGCCGGCCGAGCCGCTCGAGGCGCGCGCGGTGGCGCGCATCCGGGCGGCGCTCGAGGGGGCGGGGTTCGCCGAGGCGGTGAACTTCAGCTTCGTCGCCGAGCGGGAGCTCGAGCCGTTCCAGCGGCACGTCGCGACGGGCGACGGGACCGGCCGCGCCCTGGGGATCGCGCTCAAGAACCCGATCTCGGCCGAGCTGTCCGTGATGCGGACGAGCCTCGTGCCGTCGCTCCTCAAGAACGTCGCGCACAACCTCCGCCAGCGGATCGCGGACGTGCGCCTCTACGAGCTCGCGAGCGTCTACTACCCGAACCCGGACCCGAAGCAGCGGCCGTCGGCCGAGTTCGTGGAGGTCGCGGGCGTGATCCTGGGCCGCCGGAGCCCGGCCTCCTGGGCGACCGGCGCGGACGCCTCGGACTTCTTCGACGCGAAGGCGGCGGTGGCGGGGGTCCTCGAGGCGCTCGGGGTCGAGGTGCGGTGGAGGCCCCGCGGCGACGGCTGGCTCCACCCGCGCACGTCGGCGTCGCTCCTCGCCGGCGAGGACGTCGTCGGCGACGTCGGCGAGCTCCACCCGCGCGTCGCCGCCGCGTTCGAGCTGCCCCGCGGAGTGCTCGCCTTCCGGCTGTCGCTCGACGCGCTCCTGCGCGCCGCGCGGCTCGTGCCGCAGCACCGGGCCATCCCGCGGCTGCCGGCCGTCCTCCGCGACCTGGCGGTCGTCGTCGACGAAGCGGCGCCCGCGGCGGCGGTGGAGGGGCTCGTCCGGGAAGAGGCCCTCGTCGAGTCGGTGACGCTGTTCGACGTCTACCGCGGCGCGCCGCTCCCGGCGGGGAAGAAGAACCTCGCCTTCGCGATCGCCTACCGCGCCGCGGAGCGCACGCTCACCGACGCGGAGGCGGACGCCGCCCACGCGCGCATCGTGAAGCGGCTCGCCGAGAAGCTCGGCGCCGAGCTGCGAGGGTAGGGTGCCCGAGCCCCGCGACCGGCTGCCGCTCGCGGCGCTCGGGTTCGGCCTCGCCGCGGCGCTCTCCTCCTGGAACCCGCTCTCCGCCCCGTTCGGCGTCCTCGTCGGCGTGGTGGCGCTCCTCCTGGCGGTGCGCGCGCTGCGGCGCTCTTCGGGCGCCCGCGGGACGGCCGCCGCGGCGGTAGCCGTCTCGTTCCTCGCGATCGTCGCCGCGTCCGTCGTCCTCGCGCTCACCGCGGGGGTCGGGCGCGAGCTCGGCGGCACGCCGGTCGTGCGGTCGCCAGCGCGCGACGAGGTCTCCTCGGAGCTCGACCGGGCGGCCGAGCGCACGCGCGCCGCGAGGGAGCGCGCGCGGACGGAGCTCGACCAGATCGCGCCCGCGCCCCACTCCGCGCCTTCACGGGACGAGCGGGCTCGCACGCGCTGAGGCACAGCCGCTTCGTTGACAGCCGCTGGAAGATCCGGTACCGATTTCGATAGCTTAGCGGGACGCGCGGGACGGGAGCGACACCGTGACCAAGGCCGACATCATCGAGAGCGTCTACGAGAAGGTGGGCTTCTCCAAGAAGGAAGCCGCCGAGATCGTGGAGATGGTCTTCGACACCATCAAGGAGACGCTCGAGCGCGGCGAGAAGATCAAGATCAGTGGTTTCGGGAACTTCATCGTCCGGGACAAGAAGTCACGCGTGGGCCGCAACCCGCAGACCGGTGAAGAGATCGAGATCAGTGCCCGCCGCGTCCTCACGTTCCGGCCGAGCCAGGTCCTGAAGAACGCCCTCAACGGGACCGACACGCCGATCCCGCCCGGCTCGGAAGACGACTAGGGCGAACCCCTCGAATTCAGGCCCTGTGCGCCGCGCGGCCGTCCGGCCGTGGCGCGCGCGCCCGTGCCGTCTCGCCCCTCTCCCTCAGGGTCCCGTCTCTCCCGCATCGGGGGGGCGAGGGCTAGCTTTCCTGGCGAAGGCGAAGCGCGTGCGAGGCGAGGGTCGAGATGAAGGAACGGTGCGAGTGCTGTGGCGGAGACCTGGGACCTCATCCGGTGGGGCTCCGCTACCGAGGGCGGGAGTCGACGTTCTGCTCGTTCGGCTGTGCGGTCGTCCAGGCGGCTCCGGCGTGCTGCGCGTGCGGCGCGAAGGTGCTCGGCCACGGCGTCAGCGTCGCCGGCCGCACCTACTGCTCGCGGTCCTGCGCGCAGCCCGGCGCCGCCGTGGCGCCGTAGCGCGGCGGCCCCTGCGAACGATCTAGGCGGGGGGGACACTCGCTCCGCTTCGCGGAGTTCGCGCCCCCCCCGATCCCCCCGGTCGCTCCGGGGCAGCCTCATCCGGCTGCCCCTGCGCTCGCCACGCTTCGGCCCGCCGCGCCGCGGCCCTTGGACTATAAGAGGGCCATGGCGACGATCGACTACGTCGACCGGCGGCGCATGCGGCTCGACGTCGAGTTCCGCTTCGCGGCGTCTCACCGGCTCCCGCGCTACGACGGGCCGTGCTTCCGGCTTCACGGCCACAACTACACCTTCTTCGTCGGGGTCGAGGGAGACGTCGATCCGCGGAGCGGGATGATCGCCGACTTCGGCGACATCAAGCGCGCCGTGCAGGAGCACGTCCTCGCCCGCGTCGACCACCGCGACCTGAACGACGTCCTCGAGAACCCGACCGCGGAGAACATCGCGCGCTGGATCTGGGAGGCGCTCGAGCCCCGGATGCCGGGCCTCGCGGAGATCCGGCTCTACGAGATCCCGGACTCGTGCGTGACCTACCGGGGGCCGGGTGGCCGGTAGCGCCCGGCCGCTGCGTCCCGCGCGCCGGGCGCCGTCCGCCGCGGCGGCGGCCGACGCGATGGCCCGCTTCCTCGACGCCCTCGGGCTCCCGCCCGGCGTGCGCCGCTCCGGGGACCTCGCCGAGACGCCGCGCCGGGTCGCGGAGGCCTGGCTCGAGGACCTCGTCGACGGCTACGGCCGCGACCCCGCCGAGATCCTGGCCGAGGGGCTCCCGAGCACCGGGCGCGACCTCGTCGCCGTCACCGGGATCGACTACCACTCCGTCTGCCCGCACCACCTCCTCCCGTCGCGCGGCGTCGCCCACGTCGCCTACGTCCCGGGGGCGAAGGTCGTCGGGTTCGGCCAGCTCGTGAAGCTCGTGGACGCGCTCGCGCACCGGCTGGTCCTCGAGGAGGACCTCGCCCGCGACGTCGCCGACGCGCTCGTCCGCCACCTCGGGGCGCGCGGCGCGGCCTGCGTCCTCGAGGCGGAGCAGCTCTGCATGACGGTCCGCGGGGAGAAGCGCCCCCGCGCGCGCGCACACGCCGAGGCGTGGTCCGGCGTCCTCGCGAAGGACGGCCCGGCGCGCCGGAGGTTCCAGGAGCTCGTGGCGCGCGAGAGGCCAGGCCGGTGGCGCGGTCGAGGTCCAGGTCCAGGTCCAGCGAGCAAGAGGCGCCCGTGACCTCCCCGCGGACCGCGATCGTCACCGGTGGCGGGCGCGGGATCGGCGCCGCCGTCGCGCGTGGCCTGACCGCCCGCGGAGTGGCGGTGACGGTGTTCGCCCGCACGCGCGCCGAGCTCGATCGCGTCGTCGCCGAGCGGACCGCCGCGCTCGCGGTGCAGGGCGACGTCCGGCGCGAGGAGGACGTCGGGCGCCTCGTCGCCGAGCACGAGCGGGCCCTCGGCCCGGTGGACGTCCTCGTGAACGACGCCGGCATCCTCGTGCGCGGCCTCGCCGAGGAGCTCTCGGCGGCCGCGTTCCGCGAGGTCCTCGACGTGAACCTCACCGGCGCGTTCCTGTGTGCGCGCGCGGTGATCCCCGGGATGAAGTCGCGCGGCCGGGGGCGGATCGTCAACGTCACGTCGATCTCCGGGACGCTCGGCACCGCCGAGGCGAGCCCCTACAACGCCTCGAAGTGGGGGCTCGTCGGGCTCACGAAGTGCCTCGCGGAGGAGCTGCGGCCGCACGGGGTCGTCTGCGTCGGCGTCTCGCCGGGGAGCGTCGACACCGAGATGCTGCGCCGGACGCCGTTCGCGCCCGAGATGACGCCGGACGACGTCGCGAAGGTCGTCGTGTTCGCGGCGCTCGACGCCCCCTTCGCGGTGACCGGCGCGAACCTGGAGGTGCACGGGTGACCACCGCCGCTCCCGCGACCGCGGCGGCCCTCGCCGAGGTGCGCCGTGCCTTCCCGCCGGAGCGGCTCGTCTCCGGCGACCCGGAGAAGCTCGAGGCCTACGGCCGCGACGAGTCCGACCTCGGAGTCTTCCCGCCCGACGTGGCCGTGCTCGTCGAGTCCGCCGAGGACGTGCGGACCGTGTTCGCGATCGCGAGCAGGCACCGCGTGCCGGTGGTGCCGGTCGCGGCGCGGAGCGGGAAGTCGGGCGGAAGCCTGGCCCTGCGCGGGGGCATCGCGGTCTCCACCGAGCGGATGAACCGGATCCTCGAGGTGAGCCCGGGCGACCTCGTCGCGCGGGTCGAGCCGGGCGTCATCCTCGCCGCGCTGCAGGCGGAGGTCGAGCGGCATGGCCTCTTCTACCCGCCGGATCCCAACTCGCTCGAGCTGTGCACCCTCGGCGGCAACGTCGCCGAGAACGCCGGCGGGCCCCGCGCGCTCAAGTACGGCGTCACGCGCGAGTACGTCCTCGGGCTCACCGTGGTCGTCCCGACCGGCGAGATCCTCCGGCTCGGGCACCGGTCCATCAAGGGCGTCGCGGGCTACGACCTCACCGGCCTCCTCGTCGGCAGCGAGGGGACGCTCGGGATCGTGACCGAGGTGATGGTGAAGCTCCTGCCGCGGCCGCGCCACGTCGCGACGGCGCTCGTCGCCTTCGCGTCGGTCGACGCCGCCGCGCGCGCGGTCACCCGCATCCTGACCTCGGGCGTCATCCCGCGCTGCCTCGAGCTCATGGACGACGTCGCGCTCGCCGCCGCGGCGAAGACCTCGCCCTACCGCTTCCCCGCAGACGCCGGCGCCGCCCTCATCCTCGAGACCGACGGGAACGACGAGGAGCAGGTCTTCGCCGAGCTCGTCCGCGCCGCCGAGCTCGTCCGCGAGGACGCCTCGGGGGACGTCGTCGTCGCGCAGGGAGAGGCGCAGCGCCGCGACGTCTGGGAGACGCGCCGCTACCTGTCGGTCAATCTGAAGACGCTCCACCCGCTCAAGCTCTCCGAGGACGTCGCCGTGCCGCGGTCGCGCATCCCCGAGATGGTCGCCGCGGCGAAGGCGATCGGCGTGCGCCACGGCTTCACGGTCGCGACCTACGGCCACGCCGGAGATGGGAACCTCCACTGCAACGTGCTCTTCGATCACCCGGAGGAGCGCCCCCGGGTCGACGCCGCCGTGGGGGAGATCCTCCGCGCCGCGGTGGACCTCGGCGGCACCATCACGGGCGAGCACGGGGTCGGCCTCGCGAAGCGGGACTTCCTCGAGTACGAGCAGGGGGCCGAGGTCGTCGCCCTGGAGCGCCGCATCAAGGCGGTCTTCGACCCCCTCGGCATCCTCAACCCCGGGAAGATCTTCCCCGAGCGCTGACGGGCGGGACGGCGCGCGCGTGCCGTGCCGCGCTAACCTTCCGCCACCTCACGTGATCCTGAGCAAGCGGGACCACGAACGGAGGGTGCGGCCGTTGCCTCCGACGGGTGCAGATCGGCCCATCCGGGACGTGATCTCGAACGGTGTGGGTCTCCGATACCCTAGTTATCCCGCGTACTTGGGTCGTGGCGCCGCCTTGACTTCCAGGGGTCGATCAGGCATACAGCAGGCCCCTTTCCGGCGACGTCGGGAACCGCACCGCCACCCTCAAGGAGACGCAGGGCGCATGTCCACGCAAGCATCCGCGACGAAGAGCAAGGTCCAGGTCGAAACCGTCACCATCCGCTTCGTCGGCGACTCCGGCGACGGGATGCAGCTCACCGGCACCGAGTTCACGAAGGCGAACGCGATCGCCGGCGCCGATCTCGCGACGTTCCCGGACTACCCCGCCGAGATCCGCGCGCCCGCCGGCTCCCTCGCCGGCGTCTCGGGCTACCAGGTGAACTTCGGTTCCCGCGAGATCCACACGCCGGGCGACGCGCCGGACGTGCTCGTCGCGATGAACCCCGCCGCGCTCAAGACGAACCTCCCGGACCTCAAGACGGGCGGCATGCTCATCGTCAACGGCGGCGCGTTCACCGAGTCGAACCTCGAGAAGGCGGGCTACAAGTCGAACCCGCTCGACGACGCCGCGCTGAAGCAGAACTACAAGATCTTCAACGTCGACATGAACAAGCTCACCGAGACCGCGCTCGCGGGCTCGGGCCTGTCGAACAAGGAGATCGCGCGCTGCAAGAACTACTTCGCGCTCGGCCTCATGTACTGGCTCTACAGCCGGCCGGCGGACCCGCAGATCGAGTCCATCGCGAAGAAGTTCGCGAAGAAGCCGGAGATGGCGGACGCGAACCAGAAGGTGTTCCGCGCCGGGCACGCGTTCGGTGAGACCTCGGAGATCTTCTTCGCGCGCTACGAGGTGCCCGCCTCGAAGCTCCCGCCCGGCACCTACCGGAACGTGACCGGGAACTTCGCGACCGCGCTCGGCTTCGCCACGGTGGCGAAGACGACCGGCCGCCAGGTGTTCCTCGGCAGCTACCCGATCACGCCGGCGACCGAGATCCTCCAGGAGATGTCGTACTTCAAGGAGCACGGCGTCGTGACGTACCAGGCCGAGGACGAGATCGCGGGCATCGGCTCCGCGATCGGCGCGTCCTTCGCCGGCGCGCTCGCGGTGACGACCACCTCGGGCCCCGGCCTCGCGCTCAAGACCGAGATGCTCGGCCTCGCGGTGATCGCCGAGCTCCCGCTCGTCGTCGTGAACGTCCAGCGCGGCGGCCCGTCGACGGGCATGCCGACGAAGACCGAGCAGGCCGACCTCCTCATGGCGCTCTACGGGCGCCACGGCGAGGCGCCGCTGCCCGTGCTCGCGGCGCAGAGCCCGGCGGACTGCTTCTACGCGGCCATCGAGGCGATGAAGATCGCGGTGAAGTGGATGACCCCCGTCATCCTCCTCACCGACGGCTACCTCGCGAACGGCTCCGAGCCGTTCCGGATCCCGGACCCGAAGGACCTCGCGAAGGTCGAGCCGAAGTACCAGACGACGCCGAACCACGACGGCCAGTACATGCCGTACCTGCGCGACGCGAAGCTCATCCGTCCGTGGGCGGTCCCGGGCACGCCCGGGCTCGAGCACCGCATCGGCGGCCTCGAGAAGGACTCGATGACCGGCATGGTCTCGTACGACGGCGGGAACCACGAGAAGATGGTGAAGACCCGCGCCCAGAAGATCCGCAACGTCGTCGAGGACGTCCCGGACGCCGAGGTCTTCGGCCAGAAGAGCGGGGACGTCCTGCTCCTGTCCTGGGGCGGCACCTTCGGCGCCGTGCGCGGCGCGGCGGAGGAGCTCGTGAACCAGGGCAGGAAGGTGGGCCACGTCCACCTGCGCTGGCTGAACCCGCTCCCGAAGAACCTGGGCGCCGTGCTGAAGGGCTTCAAGAAGGTGCTCGTGCCCGAGGTGAACGACGGGCAGCTCGCGACCTACCTCAGGTCGACCTTCCCCGGCCTCGATCCGCTCCAGTTCAACCGGATCAACGGCAAGCCCCTCAAGATCACCGAGCTCGCGGCCAAGGTCGTCGAGCTCCTCTAGGAACCGGAAAGGACGAGAACGAACATGAGCACGAACGGTCAGACCGTGAACACCGCCCTGCCGGTCTACACGAAGAAGGACTTCGAGTCGGGGATCGACCCGCGCTGGTGCCCCGGCTGCGGCGACTTCTCGATCATCAACCAGGTGCAGAAGACGCTGCCGAGCGTCGGGGTGAAGCGCGAGAACATCGTCTTCGTCTCCGGCATCGGCTGCTCGTCGCGCTTCCCGTACTACATGAACAACTACGGGATGCACACGCTCCACGGCCGCGCGCCGTCCTTCGCCTCGGGCATCAAGGTGTCCCGCCCCGAGCTGATGGTCTGGATCGTCACGGGCGACGGCGACGCGCTCGCGATCGGCGGGAACCACTTCATCCACGCGATGCGGCGGAACCTCGACCTGAAGCTCCTGATGTTCAACAACCGCATCTACGGGCTCACGAAGGGCCAGGTCTCGCCGACCTCCGAGCTCTACAAGAAGACGAAGACGACGCCGCACGGCTCGCCGGACTACCCGTTCAACCCGCCGGCCCTCGCGCTCGGCGCGGGCGCCACCTTCGTGGCGCGCACCATCGACGTCGAGGGCGCGCACATGGGCGGCGTCATCAAGGCCGCGGCGGAGCACAAGGGCAGCGTGTTCGTCGAGGTGTTCCAGAACTGCCCGGTGTTCAACGACGGCGCGTACACCTTCATCACCGAGAAGGCGACGAAGGCGGACGCGCAGCTCCGCATGGAGCACGGCAAGCCGCTCCTCTTCGGCAAGGACAACAAGAAGGGGATCCGCTTCAACGCGAAGAGCGCGGAGCTCGAGGTCGTGACGATCGGGCAGGACGGCGTGACCGAGGCGGACGTCCTCGTGCACGACGCGCACCGGGCCGATCCGACCATCGCGTTCATGCTCGCGAACCTGTCCGAGAAGGCGGGCTTCCCGACGCCGATCGGCGTCTTCCGCGACGTGCGCAAGGCGACCGCCGACGAGATCACCTGGGAGATCATCGGCAAGGCGAAAAGGGCGAGGTCGACGTGAAGAAGCTCCTCGCCTCCGGGGACACCTGGACGATCAAGTAGGGCGGCCCTCTCCCTGCGCCTGAAGGCGCGGGGCTCGGGACCCCCCTACACCCCCGGCGCTCGCTCCGGCTCGGCCTCGTCCGGCCGCGCCTGCGCTCGGGGGTTGAGAAAGATCCACCGGAAGTCTCTCGGCATTCGTGGGCCCCTTTCCCGTCCGCGGGGAAGGGGCTTCGCGTTTGGTGACGCCCGGAGCGGGCGGCCGTGCGAAGGTGGATCCCGGGGACGGGGAGGGGCCCGGCCCGATCCGGAGGTCGCATGCGCCAGGTGCTCGTGGCCGCGATCGTGGGCGCGACGACGCTCGTCGCAGCGCGCGCGGCTGCCCAGACGTTCGACGGCCGCGCGGTGAGTCGCAACGGCAACCTCGTCGTGTCGTACTCCGTGAAGGACGGCTACAAGGTCTCCGTCACGGTCGACACGCGAAAGAAGAAGGGTGCGTTCCGGGAGTCCACGACGACGGACGTGTCTGGAATGGCCGTCGAGTTCGCGGATCTCGACGGCGACGGGCTCGAGGACGTGATCGTCAAGTACGAGGACGAGTCCAGCTACCAGCCGATGGTGCTCATCCAGCGCGCTGGTCCGTCGTTCGTGAAGGCGCTGACCACGAGCTTCGTCGTGTGGACCGAGTCGGACCCCGGAGAGGAGGACGTGCCGAGGCCCAGGTGGCGGCTGAGGAAGGTGAAGGGCCGGAACGTCCCCGACCTCGTCTTCCCCGACGTGGTCCTCGGACGCGACCGCTACCGCGACGCCACGTTCCGCTTCGACCCCGCGACCGGCAGGTACGCCCTTCATCGGACCGGCGAGAAATTGGGACCGCTCGGGGGGGCCGTGAGCGGGCGCCCGCGGCGACGGTCCGCGCATGGGAGAATCGCGTCGCGCACCTCGCAGAGTCCACGACCACCAGTGACGCCGAGATCCTGGGGACATCCAGAGAGGGTCTCGCCTGTCGGTCTGCGCCGTCAGTCACCTCGCGGCTGCGCTCACGGTGCACACGCACATCGCCTGACACGCCACCCAGATCACGTACCCGGCGCAAACCCCGTCGTCGACGTGCTGCGGCACATGAACACTTCCAGTGATTTCGGTTGATTCACAAACAGTCCTTGACGCGCTCGGTATGACCCGCTGAGGTTGCCACCTCATCGGCACGTGAGGCGGCGCGACGCGCGCCTCCGGACATGCCGGTGGCGGGGGCGCACTGAAGACGATCGTCCGGATCGCATGGCTCGCGGCCGTGCTCGGCTGCAGCGGCGGCGCGCAGACCGCGCCCGAGCCGCACGTCCTTCGTGCGGCCGTCGGGACGTACGACGACGGCTCGGGCCGGGTCGGG
>JAHWYA010000260.1 GCA_020028115.1 Anaeromyxobacter sp. | reverse complement strand
GTCCGGATCGGGGTGATCCTCTCGAGCGTCCGCGAGGGGCGTCGAGGCGAGGCGTTCGCGCGGTGGATCCGCGGGCTCGTCGCCGAGCGCGAGGCGGTCGAGGCCGAGCTCCTCGACCTGAAGGAGTGGCCCTTCGCCCACTACGCCCACCGCGACACTCCCAACGTCGCCGAGAAGGCGTACGCCGCCGGCACCCTCGAGCGCCGGTGGGGCGAGAAGATCGCGGCGCTCGACGCGTTCGTCCTCGTCACGCCCGAGTACAACCACGGCTACCCGAGCTCGCTGAAGAGCGCGCTCGACGTCGTCTACGCACCGTGGAACCAGAAGCCGGTCGCGTTCGTGAGCTACGGCGGGTTCGCGTCCGGCGCGCGCGCCGCCGAGCAGCTCCGGCTCGTCGCGATCGAGCTCCGCATGGCGCCCATCCGGGACGAGGTGAACGTCCGGCTCGTCGGCTACGCGGCGGACGAGCGCGGCCACCCCGCGGATCCGCTGTACGCGAAGAAGGCGAAGGGGATGCTCGACGACCTCCTCTGGTGGACGCGGGTCCTGAAGGACGGGCGGGAGCGGCGGCCGAGGTGAGGTCGCTCGTCACCGGGACGCGGACCGGAGCTCCCCCGCCCGCCGCGGCGGCAGGTGCTCGCCCCTCGCCACCGCCGCGACGATCGCGGCGAGCTCCGCCACGCCGTCGGTGAGCGCCGCGGGCCCCGGCTGCAGGACGATCGCGCTCTTCACCTCGTAGAGCTGGTCGTCCCGGACCGCCTGCGTCGCGCCGAACCCGGGGCGCGAGGCGATGACCTCGCGCCGCGCCTTCTTCCCGCACCAGCTCGCGATGACCACCTCGGGATCGCGGCGCGCGACCTCCGCGGGCTCGACGATGCGGCCCGCGGCGGCGTGCGAGGACCGGCGCTCCGCGCAGACGTCCTCCGCCCCGCACAGCTCGACGAGCTCCGAGACCCAGCGGATCGCGGAGATGAGCGGATCGGGCCACTCCTCGAAGAAGGCGCGCGGCCGGCGCGGGAGCGACGCGGCGCCGTCGGCGACGCGGGCGAGCCCCGCCGCGAGCGCGCTGGCGAGCGCCTCCCCGTCCTCGGCCCGCCCCACCGCCGCGGTGACGACCCGGATCGTCTGGAGGATCTCGGCGACCGAGCGCTGGTTCGTGACGAGCACGGGCACGCCCCGCCTCACGAGATCGCGCGCGATGTCCGCCTGCAGGTCGGAGAAGCCGACGACGAGATCGGGCCGGAGGGCGAGGATCGCCTCCGCGTCCGCGCTGAGGAACGACGAGACGCGCGGCTTCCTCCGCGCCTCGGGGGGCCGCACCGTGAACCCCGAGACGCCCACGACGAGGTCGCCCGCCCCGATGCGATAGAGCGTCTCCGTCGTCTCCTCGGTGAGGCAGACGACCCGGCGCGGGTGCGGCGGCGCGGCGGCGACGAGCTCGGCGGCGTTCACGCTCGAAGTCTTTTGCGCGGCGCTCCGCTCGCGCGCAACGACCCGGCGCGCGCGGGCGGGCGCTCGGGGGGGACCCTCGGGGGGTTCCCTCGCGCTGGCACGCCTCTTCCACCTAGGGTGCGGCATCGTCCCTCCGCACGACCAGGAGCCCACCCATGCGCATCCCCAACGTCCCCGCTCCCGACGCCATCCTCCGCTTCGAGGGAACGTTCGACGGGGTCGCCGCTCGCCGCGCCGAGGCCGCGATGCTCCGGGCGGATCCGGGCGACCGGCTGCTCGTCGACCTGACGCAAGTTCGCGAGTTCCATGACTTCGGCATCGCCGTCCTCGGGCGCGCGCTCACGCGGACGCGCGCGGAGGTGAAGCTCCGCGGCCTGCGCCAGCACCAGCTCCGCGTGCTCCAGCACTTCGGGGTGGACGCGGGAGCGGTCGAGCGCGCGGTCATCCCCGAGGGCATCTAGGACCCGAGGCCCCGCGCAGATTTCGGGCGGCAGGTGCCCGGGACCCGCGCAGCAGGGGCTGCTTGCACGCCCGGCGAAGGCGGAGTAGGTGAGCCCGTGCGCCGCACGGGATGGCGCGGCGCCCGGGGGGTCCATGACCAGCATCCGCTTCGCACGCCTCGCCGTGCTCGCCCTCGCCTGCTCCGCCGCGTCGTGCGCGGGGCCGCGCGCCCGTTCCGGCACGGCCGGCAACGCCCCGGCGAACGGCCCGGGTCCTGCGCCCGCGGGCGCGGCGCTCCACCACGAGGCGCAGGTCACGCTCGTCCCGGCGCGCGAGGTCGTCCTCGTGGAGGACGAGGTGACCCTCTCGCCGGAGCTCCGCGCCCGCCTCGGCGACCGCGTCACGTTCACCCTGCACGCGGGCCTCTCGCCGGAGCGCATCGGATCCGGCGCGCCGCTCGAATCGGCGCCGCGCGGTCCCGCGCTGCGCGCCGGCGAGGGCGGCGAGGAGGGAGCGGGGCGCGTGCCGGTCGAGCACTTCGCCGTGAGACTCGCCCCCGGTGAACGCAGCTTCACCGTGCGTTACGGCGGCAAGGTCTTCCATCCGATCGAGGAGCGCGGCGAGGAGTACGCGCGCAAGATGAGCGAGAGCCCCGGGCTCGTCTCGAAGGATGGCGCGGTCCTCTCCGGCTCGACGCGCTGGCTCCCCGAGGTCTCCGGGGACCTCGTCACCTTCGCGCTCGAGGTCCGCGCCCCGGCCGGCTGGGAGGTCGTCTCGCAGGGCGGCCGGACCCGCCACGAGCGCGACGCCCAGGGGATGGTCGTGCGGTGGGAGAGCCGCGAGCCGCAGGAGGAGATCCACGTCGTCGCCGGCCCGCTCACCGAGCACGCGCGCGCCGGCGGGCGCGTGCTCGTCCAGGTCTTCCTGCGCGAGGAGGACGCGGCGCTCGCGGAGCGGTACCTCGCCGCCGGCGCGGAGTACCTCGCGCTCTACGAGCGGCTCCTCGGGCCGTACCCGTACCCGAAGTTTGCGCTGGTCGAGAACTTCTGGGAGACGGGTTACGGCATGCCGTCGTTCACCCTCCTCGGGCCGAAGATCGTCCGGCTGCCGTTCATCCTCCACACGAGCTACCCGCACGAGATCCTCCACAACTGGTGGGGCAACGGCGTGTTCGTGGACGCGGCCCGCGGCAACTGGTGCGAGGGGCTCACCGCGTACCTCGCCGACCACCTCGTCGCGGAGCAGGGCGGCCGCGGCGCCGACTACCGCCGGACGGCGCTGCAGCGGTACGCGGACCACGTCGCCGAGAGCCGGGAGCGCCCGGTGCGGGAGTTCCGGTCCCGCCACGACTCGGTCACGCAGGCGATCGGCTACGACAAGGTGCTCATGACGTTCCACATGCTCCGGGAGCGGCTCGGCGACGAGCGCTTCGTCGCGGCGCTGCGCGCCTTCTACGACGCGTACCGTTTCCGGGTGGCGTCCTTCGACGACGTCGCGCGCGCGATGGGAGCGGCGTCCGGCGAGGACCTCGAGGAGTTCTTCGCGCAGTGGGTGGATCGGCCCGGCGCGCCGTCCATCCGGATAGAGGCCGTGGAGGTGGAGGTCGGCGACGGAGCCGCCGTCGTCGAGCTCACGCTCGCACAGGTGCAGGAGGGTGAGCCGTTCTCGGTGAGCGTGCCGGTCTACCTGACGCTGCCGGCGTCGACCGAGGCGATCCGGCGGACCGTCCGGCTGTCGGAGCGGAAGCAGCGGTTCACGATCCCGGCGCCCGCGACCCCGGTGCGGGTGGACGTCGATCCCGAGTTCGACGTGTTCCGCCGGCTAGACCCCGCGGAGGTGCCGCCCGCCCTCTCCGGCGCGTTCGGGGCGGCGAAGCGCGTCATCGTGCTCCCCGCCGCGGCCCCGCCCGCGCTCGCGGCGGCGTACCGTGCGCTCGCGGAGAGCTGGAAGAACGACGGGACCCGGATCGCGACCGACACCGAGCTCGGGAGCGTGCCGCCCGGCGCCGCGATCTGGGTGCTCGGCTGGGAGAACCGGCTGCGCGGCGCGGTGGCGGAGGCCCTCGGCGCATACGGGGCCGCGCTCGGCGACCGTGAGCTGCGCGCGGGCGAGACCGTCCTCGCGCGCGCGGACCGCTCCGTGGTGGCGGCGGCGCGGAGCCCCGCGGACGCCGCGCAGGTGATCGCGTTCCTCGGCGCCGACCGCGCGGCGGCGCTCGCCGGGCTCGCCCGCAAGCTCCCGCACTACGGGAAGTACGGCCTGCTCGGGTTCGAGGGGGACGAGCCGGCGAACGTGGCGAAGGAGAGCTGGACGGTCGTGGCGTCGCCGCTGGCGGTGGCGATCCCGGGGGCCACGCCGCGGGCGAGGACGCTGCCCGCGCGGCGCGCGCTCGCGGAGGCGGCGAAGCGGTGACGGACTCGCCGCGGCGCGATACATCCTGGCGATGGGATCGACCCCCACCGGCCTCGCCCGGCAGGTCCGGGCGCTCGGCGTCGCGCCAGGCGGCGCCCTCCTCGTCCACGCGTCGTTCCGCGCCGTCCGGCCGGTCGCGGGC
>JAHWYA010000259.1 GCA_020028115.1 Anaeromyxobacter sp. | reverse complement strand
GGCGAACGCGACCACGGCGGCCGCGACGACCGCCGGCACGAACCAGCCGGAGACGACGTCGGCGAGCCGCTGGATCGGCGCGCGGCTCCGCTGCGCGTCCATGACCATCCGGACGATCTGCGCGAGGAGCGTGTCCTTCCCGACCCGCTCGGCGCGCATGACGAACGACCCCGTCCCGTTCATGGTGGCGCCGGTGACGCGGTCTCCCTCGCCCTTCTCCACCGGGATGGGCTCGCCGGTGACCATCGACTCGTCCACCGCGGACGCGCCGGAGACGACGACGCCGTCCACCGGGACCTTCTCGCCAGGGCGGACGCGCAGCCGATCGCCGGCGTGCACCTCCGCGACGTCCACGTCGCGCTCGGCGCCGTCCGCCTCGAGGCGGCGGGCGGTGCGCGGCGAGAGCCGGAGGAGCGCGCGGATGGCGCCGGACACGCGGCTCCGCGCCCGCAGCTCGAGCACCTGGCCGAGGAGCACGAGCTCGACGATGACGGCCGCGGCCTCGAAGTACACGGGCGGCGCGCCGTGCTCGAGGAACGCCGCGGGGAAGAGGCTCGGCGGGAGGAGCGTCGCGGCCGCGCTGAAGGCGAACGCGGCCGCGGTCCCGAGGCCGACGAGCGTGAACATGTTGAGCTTCCACGTCCGCACCGACAGCCACGCGCGCTCGAAGAACGGGTAGCCGCCCCAGAGCACGACCGGGGCCGAGAGCGCGAGCTGGAGCAGCGCGAAGACGCGGAACCCGACCCGGTGCCGCAGCGGGTCGCCGAGGAGCATGTCGCCCATCGCGAGGGCGAGGACGGCCGCCGCGGGCAGGAGCCCGACCAGGAGCCGGCGCGTCATGTTCTCGAGCTCGGGGTTCGGCGGCTCCTCGGCGGAGGGCATCCCGCCGACGACGAGCGGCTCGAGCCCCATCCCGCAGATCGGGCAGGGGACGGGCTCCTTCTCCCGCACCTCCGGATCCATGGGGCAGACCCACACGATCTCGGCGCCCGGAGGCGCGGCCGGCGGCGCCGCCTTGGGCATACCGCCCGGCCCGTGCGCGAGGTACGGCGCGGGGTCCGCCGAGAACTTCGCGAGGCACTTCGGGTTGCAGAAGAAGTACCGGCGCCCCTCGTGCTCGAGCTGGCCGCCCTTCGGAGCCTTCGGGTTCACCTCCATCCCGCAGACCGGATCGATGGCGATGAACGCAACCGGGTCCGCCTCGAAGCGGCCGCGGCAGCCGGCGGAGCAGAAGTGGTAGGCGTAGCGCCCGCGCTCGACCGTGCCGCCGGGCGGCCGGTCGCGGTCCACGTCCATGCCGCACACGGGATCGCGGACGGGCGGGGCCGGGGCCGTGGGCGGCGCGGCGGGCTGGGTGGCGGTCGGGTCCATGTGCTCCTCGCGGCCCCCGCGGCCTGCGGGCGTCCCTCCTCGCGGAGAGCCCGCCGGGGGCTCGAGGGTTCACTTCCTAGCGCGGCGCCGCCCGCCCGTCCATGGGCGTTCCCGCGTGGCGCTCGGCGGCGCGGAGCACGTCCTCCAGATCGAAGGGCTTCGCGAGCCAGCCCTCCGCCCCGATCTCCTCGGCGCGCGCCCGCGCGTCCTCGGCGGCGGTCACGACGACGATCGGCGCGGCGCGCCCGTGGCGCCTGCGGAACTCGCGGGCGAAGTCCCAGCCGTTCATGCCGGGCATGCGCATGTCGAGGAACACGAGCGCGGGCATCTCCTCCAGCACCGCCGCGAGCGCGGCGCGCCCCTCGGGCGCGGTCCGCACGCGGTAGCCCGCGTCGGAGAGGATCATCTCCACCAGGGCGAGCAGGTCGGGATCGTCCTCGACAACGAGGATCGGACTGCTCACGTCCGCCGCTCCTCCCGAGGGAGGGGGAGCCCGAAGTGGAACGTCGACCCCTCGCCCGGCGCGCTCTCGAACCACATGCGCCCGCCGTATCGCTCGACCACCGCGCGGCTCGCCTCGAGCCCGAGCCCCAGGCCGGAGCAGTCGCCCTCCGGCGTGCCGGAGTGGGCGCGGTAGTACCGCCGGAACACCTGGTCCTGGCGGTCCGGGGGGATGCCGATGCCGTGATCCGCGACCGACAGGCGGGCCTCGCCCGCCGCCGTCTCCACGCGAATCCGGACCTCGCCACCCTGGGGCGAGAAGCGGACCGCGTTCTCGAGGAGGTTCGCGACGACCCGCTCGATCCGCTCCCGGTCGGCGACGACCGGGACCTCGCCGTTCGCCTCGATCTCGAGGAGGTGCCCGGGCGCCGCCGGCCGGAGCCGGTCCGCGGCGGCGCGAGCGAGCGCCGAGAGGTCGAACTGCTCCGCCCGTCCCGCGCCGTCGTCGATGCGGAGGCGCGAGCTCTCGAGGATGTCCTCGAGGAGGCGGGTGAGCCGGTCGACCTGCCGCTGGATCACCGCGAGCGCGCGCACCTCGTCGGGCTCGCGCCTCGCCATGAGCTGCGCGTACGCCTTGATGACGGCGAGCGGCGTCTTGAACTCGTGGGCGGCGGTGGAGAGGAACTCCTCCCGCATCTCCTCGACGCGTCGCGCGGCCGTGACGTCGCGCACGACGGAGACGGCGAGCGGCGGCTTCCCGGGGCGCGGCACGGGCGTCGCGGCGACCGACACGTACACGTCGCGGCCGTCGGCGCGCCGGAGGAGCGCGTCGTACTGGGCGACCGGCTCCCCGCCGATGACCCGCATCGCGGCGAAGCGGTCGCTCCCTATCGGGGTCCCGTCCTGCGCGCGGAGCTGGAACCGCCGCGCCCAGACCTCGAGCGGGCCGAGGATCTCCTCCTTCGAGGCGGCGCCGACGAGGGCGACCGCGGCCCGGTTCGCCTCCACGATGACGCCGCGCTCGTCCACCACGAGGACGCAGTCCGCCATGCCGTCCACGGTCGCGCGGAGCTCGGCGCCCAGGGCGCTGAGGCGGCGCTCGCTCCGCCGGATGAGGGCGTACAGGAGGGTGGCGGTGACGAGGACGAAGACGGTCCCCTTCACCGTCTGCGCCTCGGCCCGGACCGCGGGGTCGGAGAAGAGGGTGTGGACGAACTGGTCCGAGAACGCGATCCAGGCGAGCGCCAGCGCCGCGTAAGCGGGCGCGATCGCGTGCGCGCCGAGGGGCTGGGGTCGCCACCAGCGTGATCGGACGGCCGCGCCCTGGCGCGGCGCCGGGGCAGTCCCGGACCCCTGCTCGCGAAGCTCGGACGGCACTGCGTTCGTCTACCGCCCGGGCCGCCTCGTGTCACCCGCCCTGGGCGGGGGCGGCGCTCTCGGCGCAGCGACGTCGCGAACAGGACGGAAAGCCCCGCGTGGGGTACATTCCCGGCGTGGCGCGCACCCAACCCATCTCCGCCGACGCCGAACGGGCCGTCCACGTCGCCGAGGTCCTGAAGGCGGTCGCGCACCCGCTCCGGCTGCGGATCGTCGCGACGCTCTGCGCGGGCGAGGAGCACGTCGGCGCGCTCGCCGAGAAGCTCGGCGCGAGCCAGGCGATCGTCTCGCAGCAGCTCCGCATCCTCCGGAGCAACGGCCTCGTCGCGGCGAGCCGCTCCGGCGGGTTTGCGCGCTACCGGCTCGTCGAGAAGAACCTGCGCGGCCTCGTTCGCTGCATGGAGAAGTGCGAGCGGTAGACGGCCGAGGTGATCGCGGCGCGGGAATCCCTCACGCGCTCGGACTGCGTCGCCTCGCCGCGGCCCTCCGCGCGTTCTCACCCACCGCTGCGTGAACTGACGCACCCAGCGTGACGCCTTCGGACGCGCGGAGTTCGCGCGCCGGGCAGGGCCGCGCGCAATCCCTGCGGCCCCGCGCGCCGCAGGTCCCCGTCTCGCCGCGCTTTTCTCCCCGGAGGGCCGCGCACTTCGCGGCCCGGCCTCCACCGGGCCCGCCTCGTGCATGACGGAACATCCCGATATAGCGATATTGCTATGACCGGGACTGGGATCATCGACGGAGCCGAGCGGGTCGAGCACCTCACCGAGGTGCTGAAGGCCGTGGCGCACCCGCTGCGGCTGCGGATCGTCGCGCTGCTGTGCGGCGGGGACTTCCACGTGAACGGCCTCGCCGAGCGGCTCGCGGCGCCGCAGCCGATCGTCTCGCAGCAGCTGCGGATCCTGCGGACCCGCGGCCTCGTCACCGCGATCCGGGAGAACGGGTTCGCCCGCTACCGGCTCGCCGAGCCGGCGCTGCGCGAGCTGGTCGGCTGCATGGAGAAGTGCGACCGCGGCTGACCGCGGCGCGAGAGGGGAGCACATGGCGATCACTCGACGCAGGTTCATCCAGATCGGCGCCGCCGCGGGAGGGGTCGCGGCCGCGTCCGGCCTCGCGACGCGGTTCTGGGGGCTCGACCGCGATGCGGTCCCGGACCCCAGGACGGACGGCGACCGCGTCGTCGCGACCTACTGCGAGCTCTGCTTCTGGGGCTGCGGCGTCCTCGCCCACGTGAAGGACGGGCGGGTGACGAAGATCACGGGCAAC
>JAHWYA010000258.1 GCA_020028115.1 Anaeromyxobacter sp. | reverse complement strand
AGCACGGGTGCGGCGAGGATCGCGAGCGCGGCAGCCAGGACGAGGCGAGCGTTCGGAGTGTTCATGTCGCGTGACCTAGCCGGGCCCCCGCGGACGCGCACGGCCGCCACGGGCGTGCGCGCGGACGTGGGCCCGTCCGTCGGCCGGCTTGACGCCGGCTCTCCGGGGGCGGCATGGTGCGCGCCCCCATGCCCCTCCTCCGCGGCTCCGTCACGTTCGCCCGCTTCCACGCCGAGACCGGCAAGCGCCCTCAGGAAACCCGCCGCTGGCTCGTCCGCGGCCTCGACCGCGGCGCGTTCGAGCCCATCGACCGGACGCGCGGCGAGGACGACCGCAGCGCGGGGTTCGTCTCGCTCGAGGATCCCGACTCCACCGACTTCTCCTCCGGCGTGCTCGAGGCGGGCCGCGCGCTGTTCGCGTGGCGCGTCGACACGATCCAGGTGAAGGCCGGCGCGGTCCGGGCGGAGCTCGAGAAGTGGACCGCCGCGTTCGCGAGCGAGCACCGGCGGCCCCCGACCCGCGGCGAGAAGGCCGGCGCGAAGGATGAGATCCGCCACAGGCTGCGCGGCCGCCAGCCGCCGAGCACGCGGGTGCTCGACGTGAGCTGGAACCTCGACGGCGGCGAGCTCCAGATATGGGCCGCGTCGCGCAAGGCGGTGGACGAGATCGCCGCCGCCCTCGAGGCGGCGTTCGAGGTGAAGCTCGCGCCGCTGTCGGTCGGCGCGCAGGCGCTGCGCGCGAAGATCGCCGAGAGCGCGCTCGGACCCACGGCGGCGCTCGTCGGGCTGTCGCGCGAGGAGGTGAGCCGTGGCGAGGCGTGATCAGGCGAGGGCGGAGGCCGCGTTCCTGCGCGGCGCCACCGGGGTGGACGGGGCCGCGACGGACGAGGACCGGCGCGACGAGGCCGAGGTCGAGCGGGACCGGGCCCGGGAGCAGCTCCTCCGCGGGCGGACCTGGCTCGGGCGCGAGCTCCTCACCTGGCTGCTCTGGAAGTCGGAGGCGGGCGACCCGCTCGTCGAGGTGGACGGGGCGGGCGTCGCCGTCCTCTTCACCGGGCGCGTGCTCCTGCGTGGCGTCGTGGGCGACGTCACCGAGGTGGCGGCGCGCGGCGCCGCTGCGCCGTACGCGGCGCAGGTGAAGCGGGCGCTCGCGAGCGGGCTGCTCGTGCACCAGGCGCGGCTCCGGCTCGACCACGGAGAGCGGACCTTCGAGGTCACGCTCGACGCCGAGCACCTCGACGTGCGCGCGGCGAAGCTGCCGGAGCTCCTCACGGAGGAGGAGGACGACCGCGCCGCCGAGCGGCTCGACCTGTGCGAGCAGCTCGGGCGGATCGTGGACGCGCTCGTCGCGGCGTTCCTGGCGGTCCGCGCGGAGCGGGCGTGGGCGCGGACCACCGTCCCCGCGCTGCGCGCGTGGATGGCGGACGAGGGGTAGCGGCGCGGCAGCGGGGGCGACGGTCAGGCGCGGGAGCCGGCCGGGAAGGCCCCGGACACGAGCTCGAACGCGTCCGCGAGCCACGCGGCGCGCTCCGCCGGCGTGCTCGTCACGACGACGCCGTATGTCCGCCGGCGCACGTCGTCGACGCCGCACAGCCCGAAGACGCAGCGCTTCCAGATCGACTCGAGCGGGTCCCCGAAGGCGTCCCGCTCGCGCTGCGCGGGCGTGTTGGAGGTGTTGAGGACGACCGCGGCTCGCGCGCGCAGGAGCCCCACCGGAACCCCCTCCCCGCCGTCGCCCTCGCGGAACTCGTACGCGACCCCCGGGCGGACGACGCGGTCGACCCAGCCCTTCAGGATCGCAGGCGGCTGGCCCCACCAGTTCGGGTGGACGACGACGATCCCGTCTGCCCCGGCGAGCTCATCGCAGTGGCGGCGCAGCGCGGGCGGCAGCGGCGCGTCCTTCCGGAGCTCGGCGGCCGGCAGGATCGGATCGAACCCCTCGGCGTGCAGGTCGCGCAGGACGACCGCGTGCCCCTGGGCGCGCGCGGCCCGGACCGCGGCGCCGGAGAGCGCGTGGTTGAAGCTCGACGGATCGGGGTGCGCGAGGACGACGAGGACGTTCACGGCTGACCTCCCTGGGTGCGGTGCGCGCGGAGGTCGACACGCTAACATGCCGCCCGGTGACCCCGCTTCCGCTCGCAGCCGCGGCGACCGCCGCGTTCCTCGCGCTCCACCTCGTGGCCGAGCGCCACCGTCACCGCACGCTGCGCGCCACCGGGAAGCTCGCCGCGTCGGCGGCGTTCCTCGCCCTCGCGGTCGCGCTCGGCCCGTCCGGGCGCCTCGGCGCCGCGGTGCTGGTGGCGCTCCTCCTCTCGGCGGCCGGCGACGCCCTCCTCCTGTCCGACCGCCGGGCGGCGTTCCTCGGCGGTCTCGTCGCGTTCCTCCTCGCGCACGTCGCGTACATCGCCGGGTTCGCCACGGTGTCCCGACCGTCGGCCCTGGTCGCGATCGCCGTCGCGGCCGCGAGCGCCGTCGCGCTGCGCTGGCTGTGGCCGCACGCGGGGTCGATGCGCGGCCCGGTGGTCGCCTACTGCGCGGCCATCGGCGTGATGGTCTGGCTCGGCCTCGGCGCCGGGCGGCCGGAGCTCCAGCTCGGAGCGCTCCTGTTCTGGGTCTCGGACCTCGCCGTCGCGCGCGACCGCTTCGTGCGGCCCGGGTTCGCGAACCGGCTGGTCGGACTGCCGCTCTACTACGCGGCCCAGCTCCTCATCGCCTCGGCGGTAGGGTGAGCGGCAGCCGGCGCGAGACCGGCTACGGGCTGACGATGATCACGACGAACGCCGTGGCGAGGAGGATCGTCGCGATGCAGACGAACACGAGCCCGCGGAACGCCTCGCGCTCGTCGACCTCACGGTAGCGCAGCAGCGAGCGCGCGATGACCTTGCGCGCCACGAGGCGGGCGCCGACCACGGCCGTTCCGCCGACGAGGACGATGGCGAGACCATCCCAGGCGCCCGGTTCCATCGAGATCACCCCCGCTCGCGACCGGGAACGCTACCCCTTCGCGGCGCCTCGCGGAAGGGCCGGAAGGGGCGCCGCGGCGCGGGAGCGCAGGTGGCGCGTGACGGGTGGAAGTGCTGGAGTCTGCCCCCGGGGGAGACCCGACCATCGCGTGCGAGGGAGGTGAGAGCGTGAGGAACCTGGTCCCCATCGGGCGCTTCTCGGAGATCTGCCGGCTGTCGCAGAAGGCGCTCCGGCTGTACGACGAGATGGGGCTGCTCCGTCCGGCGTGGGTGGACCCGGATTCGGGCTACCGTTACTACGCCGTCGCGCAGGCCCTGGAGGCGGAGCGCATCCGCCTCCTCCGCCTGCTCGAGGTCCCGCTGGAGGAGATCTCCGCGCTCCTCCGCGAGCCCGCGGACCGCAGGCACGTGCTCGACCGGCATCGTCGCCGGCTCGAGTCGCGCATCGGCGAGCTCCACGCGCTCCTCGCCTCCCTCGATCGACTCGAACGGGAGGACGCGATGACGTACGACGTGAAGACGAAGGAAGTCGCACCGCAGCAGGTCATCTCCATCCGGCTTCGCACCCGGCTCGCCGACATGGCGAGCGAGACGGGGCGCGCGATGGGCGAGCTGTTCGGCCACCTCGGCCGCGCGGGGGCCGCTCCCGCGGGGCCGCCGCTCGCGCTGTACCACGGCGCGCCGACGGAGGACGAGCAGGTCGAGGTCGAGTTCTGCGTCCCGGTGAGCCGGCCGATGTCCGGAGCGGGGCGCGTCTCGGGGCGCGAGCTCGCGGGCGGGCTCGCCGCGTACACGCTCCACTGCGGCCGGTACGACGCCGTGGGGCCGGTCTACGCCGCGCTGCAGAAGTGGATCCAGGACCACGGGCACGCGTGCGCCGACGCGCCGCGCGAGATCTACCTCGTCGGCCCGCAGCAGGCGAAGGACCCCGCGGAGTACCGGACCGAGGTGCAGTGGCCGATCCGCTGAGGTGAGCTACCCTGGCGATCGCATGCCAGCCCCGACGCGCCTCGACCGGAACGAGCTCGCTCTCCGCGACGCCGCCCTCTCGTACCCCGAGGCGCACGAGGACTTCCCCTGGGGCCACCGCGCCATCAAGGTGCGCGGCAAGGCGTTCGTCTTCATGAGCAAGGACGAGCCGGAGCTGAGCCTGTCCGTGAAGCTGCCCTGGAGCGCCGAGGGCGCGCTCCAGTTCCCCTTCTGCGAGCCGACGCACTACGGCCTCGGCAAGAGCGGGTGGGTCACGGCGACGTTCGGGGCGAAGGACCGGCCCGATCTCGCCATGCTCCGGTCGTGGATCGACGAGAGCTACCGCGCCGTCGCGCCGAAGCGGCTCGTCGCGGGGCTCGCGGCGGGCGACGCGGCGCCGGAAGCCCGGACCGGTACGCGCGGCGCGCCGAAGAGGAGCGCCACCGCGAAGAAGCGGCCCACCGCGAAGGCACGTCCGGGCCGCGGCCGGCGGGGCTCGACGCGCTGAGCGGACGCGGCGGTCGGTTCTTCAGCG
>JAHWYA010000257.1 GCA_020028115.1 Anaeromyxobacter sp. | reverse complement strand
GCGCCCGGTGGCAGCGTCACGACCTCGTCCTCGTGCGTCGCGAGCGCGTCGAACCGGGCCGGGATCCCGGCGAAGAGGGGGTCGGCGCGGCCCTCCGCCGTGAGCGTGCACGACACGCCCCCGAGCTCCCGGCCGCGCGGGCTCCGGGCGACCTCGCCGCCGTAGGCCAGCGCGAGGAGCTGGTGCCCGAAGCAGACGCCGAGCACCGGGACGCCGCGCTCGTCCTGCGCGCGAAGCCAGGCGCCCGTGCGGACCATCCAGGGGGCGCGCTCGGTCACCGACCGGGGCGAGCCGGTGGCGAGGATGCCCGCGACGGAGGAACCAACGGTCGTAGTCGCCGTGCGCGATGCGCACCGCCGGGGTCGTCGTCCCGCACTTCACGACGAGCAGCGTCGTGGCCACCCAAATGCCCATAGCGGCCGCGCCCGCGCGCCGCAGAACCCTCTTTGGCCCCCGGGAGGAGCCGCGATGACCGCGCCGACGACCGATCCCCGCTCCCTCGTCCCGAGGCTGCCGCAGCTCCGGCTCCTCGTGGGCGGCCGGTTCGTCGCGCCGCGCGACGGCGGGACCCTCCCGGTCGTGAACCCGGCGACCGGGGAGAAGATCTGCGACGCCCCCGCCGCGGGCGCGGCCGACGTGGACGACGCGGTCCGCGCGGCCCGCCGCGCGTTCGACGACGGCCCGTGGCGCACGATGAGCGCGCGGGAGCGCGGGAAGCTCATCCGGCGGCTCGCCGACCTCCTGTGGGCGCGGCGCGAGGAGTTCGCGCTCGTCGAGTCGATGAACAACGGGAAGACGTTCCGCGAGGCGATGCGCGGCGACGTCGGCCCGGGCGCGGCCTGCCTCGCCCATTTCTCGGAGGAGCCGGTCCGCATCCGCGGCGAGGTGCTGCCGGTCGACGGCCCGTTCCACACCTACGTCGTCCGGGAGCCGGTCGGGGTCGTGGGCGCGATCGTCCCCTGGAACTACCCGACCTCGCTCATGTGCTGGAAGCTCGGCCCGGCGCTCGCGGCGGGGTGCGCCGTCGTCCTGAAGCCGTCGGAGCTCACGCCGCTCACCGCGCTCAAGCTCGGGGAGCTGTCCCTCGAGGCGGGGCTGCCTCCGGGCGTGCTGAACGTGCTCCCCGGGTACGGGGATCCCGCCGGCGAGGCGATCGCGCGCCACCCCGGCGTCGACAAGGTGAGCTTCACCGGCTCGATCCGGACGGCGCGCCGGCTCGTCGCCGCCTCGGGCGAGACCAACCTCAAGAAGCTGACGCTCGAGCTCGGGGGGAAGAGCCCGCAGATCGTCTTCCCCGACGCCGACCTCGAGCAGGCGATCACCGCCTGCCTGTGGGGCATCTTCGGGAACAAGGGGGAGACCTGCAACGCCGGGTCGCGCGTCCTCGTCCACGCCCGGGGCTACGACGCGTTCGTCGCGGCGCTCGCCGAGCGCGCGCGGGCGCTCCGCGTCGGCGACCCGCTCGACCCCGCCACCGAGATGGGCTCGCAGATCTCCCGCCGGCAGCTCGACACCGTGCTCGGCTTCGTCCGCTCCGGGCGCGAGCAGGGCGCGCGCCTCCTCGCCGGCGGCGAGCGCGACGTCGACGGGGCGAAGGCGCGGGGGTTCTTCCTCAGGCCGGCGGTGTTCGCCGACGTGCGGCCGGACATGGTCATCGCGCAGGAGGAGATCTTCGGCCCGGTGGTCTCGTGCCTGCGGTTCGAGGACGAGGCGGAGGCGGTCGCGGTCGCGAACGGCACGCGCTACGGCCTCGCCGCGGCGATCTGGACCGCCGACGTCGCGCGCGCCCACGCGCTCGCGCGCCGGATCCAGGCGGGCGTCGTGTGGGTGAACTGCTTCAACGAGTTCGACGACGCGGCGCCCTTCGGCGGCTTCAAGGAGTCGGGCTGGGGGCGCGACCTCTCCCACCACGCGCTCGACGGGTTCCTGCAGCTCAAGGCGGTCTGGACGAAGCTCCCGGGGTGAGCCATGGCGAAGGCGGCGCAGGCGAAGGTGCGGCACGTTCCCGTCGCGCGGGCGCGGACGGTGCGCGGCGGGCGGCAGGGGACCCGGCCGCGGGCCATCGACGGCGGGGTCGCGGCGCTCCGCGGCTGGCTCGAGGAGCGCGGGATCGCGAAGGCGAAGATCGGCGCGTTCGACGTCGACGGCGTCTTCCGCGGCAAGTACGTCTCCGTCGAGAAGCTCCTCTCGGCGGCCGAGGGCGGCCTCGGCTTCTGCGACGTGGTCTTCGGCTGGGACCTCGCCGACGAGCTCTACGACAACGCGCGCGTGACGGGCTGGCACACCGGCTACCCCGACGCGAAGGCGCTCGTGGACCTCTCGACGGCGCGGGTCATCCCGTGGGAGCCCGACACCGCCGCGTTCATCCTCGACTTCGTGGACGCGTCCGGCGCGCCGTTCGAGCCGTCGCCGCGCCAGCTCCTCCAGCGGATCGGGCGCCGCGCGCGCGAGCTCGGGTTCCTCCCGCGCGTCGGCTCCGAGTACGAGTACTTCCTGTTCCGCGAGACGCCGCAGTCGCTGCGCGAGAAGGGGTTCCAGGGGCTCTCGACGCTCTCGCCCGGGATGTTCGGCTACTCGTGGCTGCGCAGCTCCGCGAACGCCGGCCTCGTCCACGCGATCGTGGACGGCCTGAACGGCTTCGACGTGCCCGTCGAGGGCATGCACACCGAGACCGGCCCCGGGGTCTACGAGACCGCGATCCGCTACGACGACCTCGAGCGGGCGGCCGACAAGGCGGCGCTCTTCAAGACGGCGGTGAAGGAGATCTGCGCGCGCCACGGCGTGACCGCCTGCTTCATGGCGAAGTGGAACGCGGCGCTGCCGGGCTGCTCGGGCCACCTGCACCTGTCGCTCTGGGATCGCGCCGGCGAGGCGAACGCGTTCTTCGATGCCGACACGGGCCGGGAGAGCGACACGCTCCGCCACTTCCTCGGCGGGCAGCTCGCCCTCATGCCCGAGCTGACCGCGCTCCACTGGCCGACGGTCAACAGCTACAAGCGCTCGGTCGAGAACACCTGGGCGCCGACGACGGCGACCTGGGGGCGCGAGAACCGGACGTGCGCGGTGCGGCTCATCGGCGACTCCGCGAAGTCGACCCGGCTCGAGTACCGGCAGCCCGGCGCGGACGCGAACCCCTACGTCTCCATCTCGGCCGCGCTCGCGGCGGGGCTGTGGGGGATCGAGCACGAGGTGGAGCCGCCCGCCGCGTGCGAGGGGAACGGGTACGCCGCCGGCGCGCCGCCGCTCCCGCGGAGCCTGAAGGAGGCGGTGGAGCTCCTGCGCCGGTCGGACCGCGCGCGCGAGGTGCTCGGCGCCGGCTTCGTCGATCACTACGTCCGGACCCGCGAGTGGGAGGTCAGGCGCTTCGAGCGGGCGGTCACCACCTGGGAGCTCGAGCGGTACCTCGAGCTCGTCTGAGAGCGAGCGGCTCCACGCACATGATCCCCTTCGACCTGCCCGAGACCCTCCCGATCGTCGAGCTGTCCTGGCCCACCCGCGTCGTGCTCGGCCCCGGCGCGCTCTCCCGCCTCCCCGCGGAGCTCGCGAGGCTCGGCGTCCGCCGCCCGCTCGTCGTCACCGACGCCGGGGTCGTCAAGGCGGGGATCGCCGCGGGCGTCCTCGGCGTGCTCGAGGCGGCGGGCATCCGCGCCGAAAGGTTCGTGGACGTGCAGGCGAACCCCACCGACCGCGACGCCACGGACGGGCTCGCCGCCTACCGGCGCGGCGGCTGCGACGGGCTCGTCGCCGTCGGGGGAGGGAGCTCCATCGACGCGGCGAAGCTCGTGCAGCTCCTCACGACGCACGAGCCGCCGCTGTCCCGGTACGACGACGCCGCGGGCGGAGACCGGCACGTCCGCGGCGACCTCCCGCCCCTCGTCGCGATCCCGACCACGGCGGGGACGGGCTCCGAGGTGGGCCGCTCGGGCGTCGCGACGCTCCCGGACACCGGGCGCAAGACCGTCATCTTCAGCCCGCACCTCATGCCGCGGGTCGCGATCTGCGATCCCCGGCTGACGGTGGCGCTGCCGGCGCGCCTCACGGCCGCGACCGGGATCGACGCCTTCACCCACGGGCTCGAGGCATACGTCGCGGCGGGGTTCCACCCGCTCGCCGACGCGGTCGGGCTCGACGCCGTCCGCCGGGCAACGCGGTCCCTGCCGGTGGCGGTCGGGTCCCCCGGCGACCTCCACGCGCGGACGGACATGATGATCGCCGCGATGGAGGGGGCGATGGCCTTCCAGAAGGGGCTCGGGGCGTCGCACGCGCTCGCCCATGCGCTCGGCCCGCTCGCGGGGGTCCACCACGGCCTCGCGAACGCGCTCGTGCTTCCGGCGGTGGTCGCCTTCGTCCGGCCCGCCGCGGGGCCCCGCCTCGCGCAGGTGGCGATCGCGATGGGCGCGGACCCGCGCGAAGGTGAGGTCGCGCTCGCCGACGGCGCCGCGGAGCGCGTGCGCGCGCTCGTCGCGGCGGTGGGGTTGCCAGGGAAGCTTCGGGACGCGGGCGTGAACGAGGCCGACCTGCCGCGCCTCGCGGCGAAGGCGCTCGAGGACGCCTCGCACCGGACGAGCCCGCGGCCGTGCACCGAGCAGGATCTGCTCGCGATGCTGCGGGCGTCCTACTAGGCAACGGTTCGGCGTACGCGGAGCGCTCGGAACGGAGGAGGTCGGCGAGGCGGGCGGAGAAGTCGCGTGCGGAGGTCGTCATGAGGCGATCCTCTCACGAGATTTCGACGCCTCCGGAAACGCGCACATTCCTCATCATCGATCACATCTCGCGGTCACGG
>JAHWYA010000256.1 GCA_020028115.1 Anaeromyxobacter sp. | reverse complement strand
GCTCGCCGCGCCGCGCGGCGTGGGGCTCGACGCGCGGGCCACGGGGGCGCTCGTGGTCGCGATCGCGCTCGCCGCGGTCCTCTCCGCCGTCGTCGCGCGCAGCGTCACCCGGCCGCTCCGGGAGGTGGCGCGGGGCGCCCTCGAGATCGCGCGGGGCCGGTTCGGGCGCGTGGTGCCGGTCGCGGCGCGGAACGAGCTCGGGGACCTCGCCTACACGTTCAACCACATGTCGCGGGAGCTCGCCGCCTACGACTCGGAGAACCGGCGGCTCATCGCGGCCCTCGAGCGCGGCTACGTCGACACGATCCGGAGCCTCGCCGCGGCGGTGGACGCGAAGGACCCCTACACCCGCGGCCACGCGGAGCGCGTGGCGGCCCTCTCGGTCGAGATCGGCCAGGAGCTCGGGCTCGCGCGCGACGCCCTCGCCGCCCTCGAGTACGGCGGGATCCTCCACGACATCGGCAAGATCGGGATCCCCGACGCGATCCTCGCGAAGGCGGGCGCCCTCGACGCCGGGGAGATGGCGCTCGTGCGCGACCACCCGCGCATCGGCGCGGAGATCGTCGCCGACGTCGAGTTCCTCGCCGGCGCGATCCCCGCCATCCGCGGCCACCACGAGCGGTGGGACGGGACCGGCTACCCCGACCGGCTCTCCGGCGAGGCGATCCCGCTCGTCGCGCGGATCGTGAACATCGCCGACACCTGGGACGCCTGCACGTCGCGCCGCCCGTACCAGGAGGCGATCCCGGCGGAGATCGTGGTCGCGATCCTGGAGGGCCTGAAGGGCGCGCAGACCGACCCCGGGGTGCACGACGCGCTGCTGCGAGTCCTCCGCCGCCGCGCCGCTGCCGGCGCCGCCCCCGCCGCCTGACGCGCGGCCGCCGACCGCGTGCTTGCTTCCCCCCGCGATTCGCCTAGAGTCACGCCATGATCACGCGCCTGCTGGCGGGCCTCGTGGCCGCCGCCGCGCTCGCGGCGTTCCCGGCCCGTGCCGAGGATCCGATGAAGCGCGGGTTCGACCCGGACCCCGCTCGGCTCGCCCTCTCGCTCGACGGCGGCTTCGCCATCGAGACGGCCGCCGCCGCGCCCGCGAAGACCCTCGGCGTCGGAGCGGTCCTCGACCTCGCGTCGGGGCTCCTCTCCGTCGAGCTCCAGGGCCAGCGCGAGCAGCTCCTCCAGCGCCGCCTCTCGCTCCACCTCCTCGCCGGCTACTCCTTCGGGCGGCTCGAGCTCGGCGTGCACCTGCCGGTCGCGCTCTGGCAGGACTCGGACTTCTCGATCCTGACGCGCCAGGGGGTGACCGGCCCGCTCGTCGCGCCCATCGCCCGCTCCGCCTTCGGCGACCTCCGGCTCGGCGCCAAGGTGCCGGTGCTCGCGCAGGGGCGCTTCCCGGTCGGCCTCGCGGCGCTCGTGGACCTGCGCCTCCCGACGGGCAACGGCGACGCCTTCTACTCGGACGGCCTCGCGGTCGTCCCCTCGGCGATCGCGACCCGCACCTTCGGGGCGCTGCGCCTCGACGGACAGGTCGGCTACCTCTTCCGCGGTACCGGGCAGTACGGCCAGCTCGTCGTGCACGACGGGCTCACCTACGGCGCGGGGGCGTCGCTGGGCCTCCCGCGCGTCGGCCCGCTCCGGGAGTGGCGCGCCCTCGCCGAGGTGCTCGGCGGCTGGCCCCGCGGCTACGACCCCTCCAGCGAGCGGTACCGCGCGCCGCTCTCCGCGCGCGGCGGGCTCCGCTGGTTCGCCTCGAAGGAGCTCGCCTTCGAGGCGGGCGGCGGCGCCGGGCTCGGCCACGCGGGCTACGGCCGCGAGGCGTGGCGCGTGTTCGCCGGGGTCCGCTGGACCCCCGCCGCCGCGCTCCCGCCGAACGACGACTACGACCGCGACGGCGTCGCGAACGCGAAGGACGAGTGCCCGCGCGAGCCGGGCCCCGCCGGGCTCGACGGCTGCCCGGACCGCGACGGCGACGAGATCCCGGACAAGGACGACGGGTGCCCGGACAAGCCGGGCCCGGTGCAGAACGACGGCTGCCCCGTCGGCGACGACGAGCCGCTCGTCGAGATCGAGACCGAGCGCCTCTCGCTCAAGGACGCGATCCACTTCGACACGGCGAAGGACAGCATCAAGGCGGAGTCGTTCAGGATCCTCGACGAGGTGGCGAAGCTCCTGAAGCAGCACGAGGAGCTGAAGCGGGTGCGCGTCGAGGGTCACACCGACAACGTGGGCGGGGCCGGGTACAACAAGGAGCTGTCGGAGCGCCGGGCCCGGTCGGTCGTTCGCTACCTCGTCGAGCGGGGCGGCGTCCCGAAGGCGCGCCTCGATGCGGCGGGCTTCGGGTTCGAGCGGCCGGTCGCGTCCAACGCGACGGCGGTGGGCCGGTCGAAGAACCGGCGCGTCGAGTTCACGATCCTCGCGGAGTGAGGCCGTGGCCAGGCTCGCGGTGTTCGATCTCGACGGCACGCTCGTCGACGCGGTCGACGACCTGCACGCGTCGGTGAGCCACGCGCTCGCGGCGGTCGGCCTGCCGCCGCGGACGCGCGCCGAGGTGCTCGGGTTCGTCGGCGAGGGCGCCCGGGTGCTCCTCGCGAGGTCGGTCGCGCCGCGCGGGGACCTCCTCGAGCCCGCCCTCGCCGCCTGGCGCGCGCACTACTCGGAGCACTGCCTCGACCGGACCGTGCCGTACCCGGGCATCCCCGAGGTCCTCGCGCGCGCCGGCCGGGTGCTCGCGGTCCACACGAACAAGCCGGGCGCGATGGCGCGGAAGATCCTCGCCGGCCTCGGCCTGCTGCCGCGGTTCGCGGTCGTGGTCGGCGGCGACGACGCCCCGCGGAAGCCGGACCCGGCCGGGCTCCTCGGGATCATGGCGCGCGTCGGCGCGGCGCCCGCGGAGACGGTCTTCGTCGGGGACAGCCGCCACGACGTCGAGACGGCTCGCGCCGCCGGGGTCGAGCTGGTGGCGGTCACGTGGGGCCTCTCGCCCCGCGCGGCGCTCGAGGCGGCCGGCGCGACCGCGTTCGTGGAGCGCGCGGAAGAGCTGTCCGCGTGGGTCGCGTGAGTCGAGGTCCAGGTCCAGGTCCAGGTCCAGGTCCAAGTCGGGCCGGAAACTCGCGCATCCCACGCGCCCGTGCTACCCCGGACTACATGATCCGCCTCGCGCTGAAGCTCGCGTTCGCGGCGGCGGCGCTCTGGGCCGTCTTCACGTTCGTTCCCGTGCGCGGCCGGACGCTCGCGGACCGCTGGGACGCCGCGCCGAGCGCGGCCGCGTTCGTGGAGCGGGGCGTCGACGAGGCCTCCCGCGCCTTCGCCGGGAAGCCCGCAGCCAGGCCCCAGGCGCGCCAGAAGCCGGCACCGGGCCCGCGGCCCAGCGAGGGCCACACCGACGCCGACCGGAAGGCGGTCGAGCGCATCCTCGCCGACCGGCTCGACGAGCGCCCGTAGGCCAGGTGGCTGGGGAGGTACTCCCCACGTTCGCCTTCTTGCGCCTCCTTCGTCGCAGCCCCCACCTTGACCGGGAACCCGCGTGCGGCGGGTGCGGAGGTGGACATGGCGGCGTGGGGTGCCCTCATCGTGGCGACGCTGTCCCTCGCCGGTCCCGACGCGCAGAAGCCGCGGCCGCCGCTCTACTCCGAGGTCCGGACTCCCGCGCCCGCGCCGCCCCCGTCGGTCGCAGCCCTCCCCGACCTGTCCCAGCTCGCGCGCGGGGCGCTCCCGGCGGTCGTGGGCGTCATCACGACCTCCGCCGCCCCTCCCGGCGCCGCGAAGGACGAGTCGCTCCGGGAGCTGTTCGACAAGCTCAACGACGGGCCGCGCAAGGGCATCGGCTCGGGCTTCGTCATCCACCGCGACGGCTGGGTCGTGACGAACGCCCACGTGGTGGAGGGCTCCGCCAAGATCGAGATCGACCTCGGCAAGGGGCGGCGGCTGGCGGCCAAGATCGTCGGCGCCGACGCGGAGTCGGACATCGCGCTCCTCAAGGTCGAGTCGGACGGGCCGCTCGCGACCGTCCCGTTCGGCGACTCGGACCGGATCTCGGTCGCGGAGTGGGTGCTCGTGATCGGGAGCCCGTTCGGCCTCGACCACACCGTCACCCTCGGGATCGTGAGCCACACCGGCCGGACGGACATCTCGCCGGTGGGGCGGCCCGGCTCGTACGACTTCATCCAGACGGATGCGTCCATCAACCCCGGCAACTCGGGCGGGCCGATCCTCAACCTTCGCGGCGAGGTGGTCGGCATCGCCACGGCGGTGAACGCCACAGGGCAGGGCATCGGGTTCGCCGTCCCGATCAACATGGCGAAGGAGATCGTGACCCAGCTTCGCGAGAAGGGGCGGGTCGTGCGGAGCTGGCTCGGCGTCGCGGTGCGCGAGGCGACCGTGGAGCCCGGCGTCGTCCCGGCGGGCGGCGTGGTCGTGACGGAGGTCGCGAAGGGCGGGCCCGCGGCAGCCGCCGGCCTGCAGGTCGGGGACGTC
>JAHWYA010000255.1 GCA_020028115.1 Anaeromyxobacter sp. | reverse complement strand
GGCCTTCTTCGCGGCGTTCCCCTCGAACGTCGCGCCGTCCTCCTCCACCTCGGGCGCCGCCCGCCCGAGGTCGTCCGGCGAGACCACGCGGACGGGCAGGCCCGAGACGAGCCGCCGCAGCTCCCGCAGCTTGCCCGGGTTCGTCGTCCCGAAGAACAGGTCCATCGCCGCGCCGCTACCTCAGCGCCGCGTCCTGCAGCGCCTTCAGCTTCAGGATGCCCTCCATGGCGGCGTCGAGCATCCGGTCGAGATCGCCCCGCGGGAACGGCTTCCCCTCGGCGGTGCCCTGCACCTCGACGAGCTGCCCCTCCCCCGTCGCGACGACGTTCATGTCGACCTCGGCGGAGGAGTCCTCCTCGTAGTCGAGGTCGAGGCAGACCTTCCCGTCGACGATCCCGACGGACACCGCGGCGACGTTCCGGCGCACCGGCTCGTTCGCGAGCTTCTTCTTCTCGCGGACGGCGCGGGCGGCGAGGGCGAGGGCGACGAAGCCGCCGGTGACGGCCGCGGTGCGGGTCCCGCCGTCCGCCTGGATGACGTCGCAGTCGAGCGTGATCGTCCGCTGCCCGAGGGCGCGCAGGTCGATGGCCGCCCGGAGCGCGCGCCCGATCAGCCGCTGGATCTCGAGGGTGCGGCCGCCCTGCTTTCCGCGGGCCGCCTCCCGCGCCATCCGGTCGTGGGTCGAGCGCGGGAGCATCCCGTACTCCGCGGTGACCCACCCCGCGCCGGTCCCGAAGACGTGCGGCGGGACCTTCTCCTCGATCGAGGCGGTGCAGAGGACGTGCGTGTCGCCGAAGCGGGCGAGGCAGGAGCCCTCGGCGTGCTTCGAGACGCGGGGCTCGAGGACGATCTTGCGGAGGTCGCGCTCGGCGCGGCCGTCGTGACGGGGCATCGGGAGCGGATAGCACGCGCGCGGGCGGGGCGCCACGGTCGCGCGAGGCGCGGGGGCTGCCTAGCGAGAGGCGCGGCGGGTCTCGCCGCGGAAGGCGCGGATCCCGTCGGCGACGGCGTCGGCGATCTGGTCGCGGTACTCGCGCCGCCGGAGCTTCGCCGCCTCCGCGTCGTTCGAGATGAACCCGACCTCGAGGAGGACCGCCGGCATGCGCGCCCCGGCGAGGACGTAGAACGGCGCCTGCTTCACGCCGTGATCCTCCGCGCCGAGCGCGGCCACCAGCCGCTCGTGGAGCGCGTACGCGAGGCGGGACGACTGCTGGAGCGAGGCCGCGTCCTCGAGGTCCGAGAGGATGCCGGCGACGGGGTCGTTCGGGTCCGCCTCCGGCTCGCCCGCGAGCCGATCCGCGTTCTCCCGCGCCGCCACCGCGCTCGCGCGGCTGTCGGTCGCGTCCGCGGAGAGGAAGTACGTCTCGACCCCGGAGGTCCGGCGGCGCTGCTCCGGCGTGGGCATCGAGTTGAGGTGGACGGAGACGAAGAGGTCCGCGCGCAGCGCCGTCGCGAGGGCGGCGCGGTTCGCGAGCGGCACCGTGATGTCGCCGGTCCGCGTGAGGACCACCTTCCCGCCCATCTTCTTCAGGCGGCGCGAGATGCGGAGCGCGAGATCGAGGGCGACGTCCTTTTCCTTCTCGCCCGCCGGCGAGAGGGCCCCGTCCTGGTCGCCGCCGTGGCCGGGATCGATCACGGCGACGAAGGCGGGCGCCTTCGCGGCGAGGACCGTGGCGAGCGCGGCGGCGGCGATGGGGACGAGCACCGCCGGCGATACTACCAGAGGACGGCCCGGCGGCCCGCCGGCGCAGACCGGTGTTCGGGTGCGCGTTCCGCGCACTCCGGGTCAGAACGTGTACTGGAGCGCGCCCGCGGTCAGAACCTCACCCGCGCCGCCGCCCCGGCCGTGTAGAGCGTGAGCGCCCCGTACTCCGGCACGAAGGTCGCGCCGTCCAGGTCAGTGGGCCGCCGCCGGGACCACGGCGGGCGGCGGCGGGAGGGGAAGGGCGGGGGCGCTCGCGATCGCGCGCGGGATCTTCGCGAGCTCCGCCGCGAGCACCGCCTCGAAGTCGTCGCCCTCGTGCTCGAACACCGCCGCGACGCGCCCGGCGCCGTCGAGGACGAACGTGCGCGGCAGGGCCTTCGTCACGCCCGCCCGCTGCGAGATGGCGAGCGCCTTGTCCGCCAGGACGACCCCTTCCTTCGCGCCGAGCCCGTCGAGGAACTCGCGGACCGCCCCCGGGTCCTCGTCCCCCACGTCGACGAGGACGAGGCGCGCGCCGGACTCCTTCGCGACGCGCGCGAGCTCCGGGAGGTGGCGCTCGCACGGCTTGCACCAGGTCGCGAAGAACGAGACGACGACCGGCTCCGCCGGCGCGCCGGGCCGCGTCCGGAAGAGCGCGCGGCTCGTCACGAGCGTGCCGCGCAGGTCGAACCCCGCGAACGACGGGAAGGGCTCCCCGACCTTCACGGGCCCGGCCGCCGGAGTGAGCCGGCTCGGCTCCCCGGCGTGCGCGGCGACCGCGAGGGCGACCGCGAGGGCGGCCGCGACGATGCGCGACGGGCTCAAGGCTTCGTGCCTCCCTCGGCGCGGGCGCGCAGCACGGCCTGCTCCACCTTCGCCTTCAGCACCGGATCCTGGACGCCGGCGAGCTTCGCGAGCGCGCCCCGGGCGCTGCTCGCGTCGTCCCGGCGGCCGAGGTCCTCCAGGATCTCGGCGGCCCGGTCCAGCGCGCGCGCCGCGGTGTCGGCCGCGCGGCCGGAGCAGGCGACGTCGCGGCCGAACGCGAGGAGCTTCTCCGCCGCGCCGACGAGGTCCTTCGCCGCGTCCCGGCTCGCGCCCGCCATGAGCGTCGCGTAGCAGCGCTCGTCGCCGGACGGGAAGCGGCGCAGGTACTCGTCGTACAGCCGCGCGGCCTCCGCCGGCCGCTCCTTGCGCGCCGCGTCCGCGCGGCCGAGGAGGTCCGCCGCGGACTCCTGCCGGCCGGTCGGCGTCGTGGGGATCGCCCCCACGAGATCGTCGACGGCGGCGGCCGCCGCGACCGCGAGGGCGTCGCCGTTCGGCTCCGCGGGCTGCGCCGCGCGCGCGACCGGATCGCCCGTCGCCGCGTCGACGAGGACGAGCGCGAGGTGGTAGCGCGAGCCCATCATCCCGAGCTGGCCGGTCAGCACGTAGCGGGCCGAGAGCGCGCTGCCCGCGTCGACCATGCACTTCGCGTCGCTGCATCCGAGCGCCTGCCGCTGGCGGGTGAAGCCGAGCATCGCCACCACGTCGGCGGTGGTGAGCACCTGGAACCGGCCGGACTTCGCGAGCCGCGCGGCGACGAGGTCGGGGAGCACGCTCAGCGCCTCGGGGGTGACGCCCGCGAGGGCCTTCAGCTCGAACACCGCGATCCGTGGCGGGCCGGACGGCGCCGGCGCCGGCGCCGCCGCGGATGCGCCCGGCAGGGCGAGCGCGGCGGCGAGGAGGAGGGCGCGCATGATCACGGGGCCTTCAGCTTCTCGCGGTCCGCGTCCCACTCCTGCTCGACGCGCGCCGCGCTCTGCTCGATCGCGGTCCGCGCCTCGGGGGTGAGCCCCTGCGCCGCGCCCACCGTCTTGAGCGACCCGGCCAGGGTCTTTTCGTCGAGGAGCGCGAGCGCGTAGTGCATCTTCCGGTCCTCGTCGAACCACGTGCGCGGGACCGAGACGCCGGAGAGCGACTCGTTCACCGCGTACTCGGTCGCGGCGACGACCTTCTGCGCCTCTTCGCCCTGCCCCTGCTTCGACATGCTCTCCTGCGTCATCTTGGTGAACGAGGCGACCCGGGAGCGGACCACCGCGCCCATCTGGTTGCGGGCCTGCGCGGTGGCCGCCTCCATGCCGAGCGTCGGCGACTGGATCCCCGCAGCGACCCCGACCGCGCAGAGCATCCCCTTGAACTCCGTGAGCGGGCACGGCCCGGACCGGATGCACGTCCAGGCGGGACCCTTGCAGTCGTCGAGCGACTTCGGCTGCACCGACCGGTCGACGCCGCTGCACGCCACCGCGAGCAGCGCGGCCGCGGCGATCCAGGACACGTTCCTCATGGCTCTCCTCCCCCGCGGCGCCTGCCGCGGCTCGGTTTCCGTTTCCTTCCCTACCGCGACGCGCCCGCGCCGCCGGTGACGCCGATCACGCGCGCGGTCCCGGGTTCCGCGCGGCACTCCTCGCCGAGCGCGCCGAGCAGCCTCGCCCGGACGTCCGCGACGGCCCGGTCCACCGTGAGGCCGCGCACCGCCTTGCGGAGCGCGGCGCCGCGATCGGTCGTGTTCACGCCGGTCGCCTTGTCCGTCGCGGCCGCGAACAGCGCCCGCGAGGTGCCGCAGCGGCGGCCCTCCCAGGCGAGCCACGCGGAGCACTGCTCGATGCCGAGCGCGTTCCGCTGGCACTGCGAGTCGAGCCGCGTCTCGAGGACGATCGCCTCGCCGTCGGCGCACCGCGCGTCGCCCGCCTCGGCGGTCCAGCCGGCGTCGCGCGCGGCGCGCACGACGGCGGTCGACGTGTCGGGGAGGTC
>JAHWYA010000254.1 GCA_020028115.1 Anaeromyxobacter sp. | reverse complement strand
CGCCCGCGCGACCCGCCGGTCGAACCAGACGCCGGAGACGAGCGCGCGCTCGCGCCCGGCGGGCCCCACCACCGCCGCGGGCGCGGTGAGCGAGGGCGCGAGGCCGACGACGTTGTGGCGCCAGAAGATCGTGAGGACGCGCGCGAGGTCTGCTTCCTGGAGGCCGGCGGCGGTGCCGCCCGCGCCGCCGGGCGCGGCGGCCGCGACGGGCTCGACGACGACGTTCGCGCCGAACGACCGGAGCTCGCGCGCGATCCGGTCCTCGGCCTGCAGCGCGACGGACCCGAGCGCGGCGGCGATGCCGGAGCCCATCGCCGTCGACAGGACGACGAGCGCGAGCCGGGCGGGGTGGAGGCGGACGGCGCCGCGGAGGAGGCGCAGGATCATCGCGGAGCGCGAGGATACCACGCGTGTCCCGGCGCTCAGGCGCCGGGGACCGTCACGTTCCGGCAGCGCGTCTCGCGCACGAGCAGCGCGGCCCCGAGCCCGGCGGCGGCGCACGCGGCGAGGACCGCGAGCGCCGGGCCGAAGCCCGCCCGGTCGAGGACCCAGCCGACGAGCGGCTGGTAGATGGTCGGGCCGAGGAAGACCCCGGTGTTCACGAGCGCCATCGCCGTACCGGAGAGGGCGGGCGGGTTCACCTCCTTCACCGCCGCCCACGAGAGGGTGAACCCCGGCGCCGACGCCCCCATCGCCGCGAAGAGCGCGAACCCGGCGAGCGGGGAGAGCGGCACGCCGAGGACGATCGGCACCCAGCAGAGCATCTGGACCGCGCCGATCGCGACGGCCGGTGCGCGGCGGCGCCCGAGGCGGTCGGAGAGGCGTCCCACGACGACGGACGAGAGCGCGAAGGAGAAGAGCATGAGCGTCGTGTGGGCCGCCGCGCGGTCGCGGGTCATCCCGTGCACCGTCGTGAGCCACGGGACCGCCCACAGGCCCGCGAACGAGAGGTAGGCCCCGCCGAGCCCGAGGTTCACGAAGAAGCCCGGCCAGGTGGCCCGGTTGCGGGCCACCGCGAAGAGCCCCTCCCACCAGCGGCCGAGGTGCGGCGCCTCCTCGGCGCGTCCGGCGAGGGCGCGCATCGACGGGAGGCCCGCGTCGGCCGGCCGGTCGCGCACGAGCAGGAACGTGAGCGCGGCGCCGGCGAGCGACGACAGGCCGACCGCCACGAACACGTTCCGCCACGAGGTCACGCCCACCGCCCAGGCGAGGGGCGCCGCGGAGAGGATCGCGCCGAGGTTCCCCATGAACATCACGTAGCCCGAGAGCGTCGCGAACTCCTCCTCGCGGAACCAGGCGGCGACGAGCTTCAGGAGCGAGACGAAGGTGACCGACACGCCGAGGCCGACGAGGGCGCGGCCGACCGCGGCCGCGGAGAGGGTCGTCGCGCGGCCGAAGAGGATCGAGCCGACGCCCGCGACGACGCCGCCGAGCGCCACGATCCGGCGCGGGCCGAGGCGGTCCACGAGGACGCCGGTCGGCACCTGCGTGAGCGTGTAGACCGAGAAGTAGGTCGCGGCGAGCGCCCCGAGCTGGGCGCCGGTCGCGGAGAAGGCCGCGCGCAGCTCGCCCGCGATCGCGGCGGGCGCGATCCGGTGGAAGAACGAGAGGACGTACGCGGCGCCGACGAGCGCGAACGAGGTCCAGCGCAGCCGTCGCAGGCGGGCGAGGTCCACGGACGGGGTCGGGGCCGGCACCGCGCCATCATACGCGCGCGGGGTGGACGGACCGCTACCCGCCGCCTGCGGGCGGCGCCGCCCTGCACCCCCCGAACCAGCCCTCCAGCACGTCGATCGGGAGCGCGAGCTCGACGGAGAAGGAGCGGCCGCCGCGCTCGACCCGCGCGTGCTCGAGGAGCTGGACGAGCCGGTCGTCGCCGCGGACGCGCGCCTGGAAGCGGCCCACCGCGAGGGCGGCGCCGAACGCCTTGCCGAGGTCCTCGAGGCCGGGCTCGTCGTCGCCCGACACGCGGGCGACGACGGCGACGTCGCGCATGGCGTCCGCGTGGAGCTCGATGCGCGACGCGATTCGCGCGAGGCGCTCGCCGAGCTCGGCGTTCTCGCCGCGGAGCAGCACCTTCAGCGCGTCGCCCGGGAGCACGCCGTAGGCCTCGCCGTAGGTGAGCGACTCGGGGATCACCTGCGGCGCGTCGGCCGCCCGGCCCTCGAGCCGGTCGATCGTCTGCTCGACGAAGCGCTCGTCCCCGGCGACGACGAGGTGGTCTCCCCAGGTCCCGACGGTCAGCTCCCCCTCCGCGGACTCCCCGTCGAGCGGCCGGTAGACGCGGCCGGCCTCGCCGTAGCTCGAGACCCGCGACTCCCGCCTCAGCTGCTCGAAGTGCGCGTTCCCGAAGAACCCGCTCACGACGAGGCCGTCGTCGGCGAGGGCGACGCGGTCGACGTCCTTCAGCGGGTCGAACCCGAGCTCGCGGCGGACCTCCTCGAACGGATCGTGGCGCGGGTCGCGGAACACGCAGTCGACGAACAGCTCTCCGAGCCGCGAGTGCCGGAGCGCGTTCGCCTCGAGGACGAGCAGCGCGCGCTTCGGATCGCGCGGGAGCGCGAGCAGGAACGGGTCGCGCCTCGGCGGCGGGGACGCGTCCTCCACGCTCGCGGCCGCGGCGACCGCCGCGGGGGGCGGGGGGAGCGTTCGCCGCTCCTCGAGGCGGCGGTACTCGGCCGTGCGGACGTGCCGCGGGAACTGCGGCGCGGGCGCGGCGGCGCGCGCGTCGTGCGGACGCTCGGAGACCGCGAGGAGGAGCGCGGCGAGCGCCGCGAGCAGCACGGCCGCGAGGAGCGGGAGCCGCTTCGGGCGTCTCACGTCAGTAGTCCTTCCGGTCGAAGCGGTCGATCGCGACGGCGAGGACCGCGAGCGCGAACACGAGGGTCCCCGCCACGAGCGGCGCCGCCGCGGCGGCGTGGACCGGCTTCGCCTCGGCGACGCTCGCGGCGAGGCGCGAGAGCGCGGTGAGGCGCGGGAGCACCGCCGTCACGGCCAGGAACGCGGTCCGGCTCGGCCCCTCCTCGAAGAGGTCCGCGAGCGCGGTCCGGTTCCCGGCGACGATCCCGGCCGCGAAGACGAACAGCCCGGCGCCGCCCGAGAGCGCGGCGCTGCGCGCCACGACCGCGGCGGCGAGCATCGCGGCGTAGATCGGGGCGAACGCGATCGCGGCGGCGAGGGCCGCCACCGCCGGTCCGGCGCTCGCCACCCCCGTCTTGGCCCACAGCACGAGCGTGGTCCCGACGCCTCCGTACGCCGCCCCGAGCAGGACCAGCGCCTCGACGCCGAGGAAGGTGCCGGCGAGGAGCTGCCAGCGCCGGACCGGCAGCGCGAGCAGGTGCTCGACGCGGCCCGGCGCGAGCAGCGTGGGCGCGAAGTCGGCCGTCGCGACGATGCCGACGAGGAGCCCGGCGTAGAACACGAGGTGGCAGGTCGCGGAGAAGATCGGGCGCAGCGCCACGTCGACCGCGCGGACGTCGGTCCGGAGGTCCTCGCCGAAGAGGCGCGTCGTCGCGAGCGCGCCGTCGACGACCTCGAGGCGCAGCCCCAGGGCGAGGGCGGCGAGCAGGACCGTCGCCGCGGCGACGAGCGCGAGGATCCAGCGGCGGGAGCGCGCCTCGCCGAGGAGGTCGCGCGCGACGGCGAGGACGATCACGCGGCCGTCTCCACGGCCTCGGCGAGCACCTGCTCGAGGTCGCGCGACGCGCGCGAGAGCTCGACCACCAGGGCCCCGTCACGCCGCGCGTGGTCGAGCGCGGCGTTCAGCGCGGCGGCCTCGCCCTCGAACGCCCACGCGCCGCCCGGCGCGGGCACGAACCCGGCGGCCGCGAGCGCCTCCGGCGACCCGCCCGCGAACCGGACGGTCCAGCGGTTCGTCTCGTCGAGCAGCGTCCCCAGCGGCCCCTCGCGGACGATGCGGCCCTGGACGAGGATCCCGATCCGGCCGCAGATCCGCTCGGTCTCGGCGAGGAGGTGCGAGTTGAGGAGGAGCGTCGCGCCGCGGCCGAGCTCCCGCGCGAGGAGCGCGCGCACCTCGATCCGGGCGAGCGGATCGAGCCCGTCGGTCGGCTCGTCGAGGACGAGCAGCTCCGGGTCTCCGACGAGCGCGCACGCGAGCCCGAGCCGCTGGCGCATGCCCTTGGAGAACGTCCCGACGCGCCGCCGGCCGGTGCCGCCGAGCCCGACCTCGTCGAGCCGGCGCCGGAGCTCCGCGGCCGGCACCCGCAGCCCCTTCAGCCGCGCGACGCTCGCGAGGACCGCGGCGGCGTCGAGCGACGGCGGCAGGTCGAGCCGCTCCGGCAGGTAGCCGACGCGAGCGCGCACCCGCGGGTCGGCGGGATCGCCGCCGAGGAGCCGGACCACGCCGCCCGTCGGGAGGGTGATCCCGAGGAGCGTCTTCACGAACGTCGTCTTGCCCGCGCCGTTCGGACCGATGAGGCCGAAGGCGGTGCCGCGCGGGATCGCGAGGTCGAGGCCA
>JAHWYA010000253.1 GCA_020028115.1 Anaeromyxobacter sp. | reverse complement strand
CCGGTCTTCGCCTGGAAGGGCGAGACGCTCGAGGAGTACTGGGAGTGCACCGAGCGCGCCCTCGACTTCGGCGGCGGGAAGGGCCCGACGCAGATCGTCGACGACGGCGGCGACGCGACCCTCCTCATCCACAAGGGCGTCGAGTTCGAGAAGGCGGGCAAGGTCCCGTCCGCCGCGACCGCCGACTCCGAGGAGTACGCGGTCGTCCTGAAGCTCCTCGCGCGCGAGCTCGCGAAGGACCCGCGGCGCTGGACCCGGATCGCGAAGGACTGCGCCGGCGTCACGGAGGAGACCACCACCGGCGTCCACCGGCTCTACGAGATGCAGAAGGCGGGCACGCTCCTCTTCCCCGCCATCAACGTGAACGACTCCGTGACGAAGTCGAAGTTCGACAACCTCTACGGCTGCCGCCACTCCCTGATCGACGGCCTCAACCGCGCGACCGACGTGATGCTCGCGGGCAAGCTCTGCGTCGTCGCCGGCTACGGCGACGTCGGCAAGGGCTGCGCGCAGGCGCTCCGCGGCCAGGGCGCCCGGGTCGTCGTCACCGAGATCGATCCCATCAACGCGCTCCAGGCCACGATGGAGGGCTACCAGGTGGTCCGGCTCGAGGACGTGGTCGGCGCGGCAGACGTCTTCGTCACGGCGACCGGCAACGTCGACGTCATCACGGTCGAGCACATGAAGGCGATGAAGGACTGCGCCATCGTCGGCAACATCGGCCACTTCGACAACGAGATCGACATCGCCGGGCTGAAGAAGGTCGCCGGGCTGAAGCGGGTCAACATCAAGCCGCAGTACGACGCGTTCGTCTTCCCGGACGGCCACCGCGTCCTCGTGCTCGCCGAGGGCCGGCTCCTCAACCTCGGCTGCGCCACCGGCCACCCGTCCTTCGTGATGTCGAGCTCGTTCACGAACCAGACGCTCGCGCAGCTCGAGCTCGCGACGAACCGCAAGGCGTACCAGCGGAAGGTCTACGTGCTGCCGAAGCACCTCGACGAGAAGGTCGCGGCGCTCCACCTCGAGCAGATCGGCGCGCGGCTCACGAAGCTCACGAAGAAGCAGTCCCAGTACCTGGGCGTCTCGCAGACCGGCCCGTTCAAGTCGGACCACTACCGCTACTAGGTCCCTCGCTCCGGCGCATCGGCGCCCGCCCGGCTCCCGCCTGGCGGGCGCCGTCGTCTCCGGCCCGGGAGGCGGCCGCCGGGAGCCCGCGACGGCGCACCCGCGCGAGGGGCGCGTTGCCGAAGCGGCGCCCCTCGGCTACGTTCCCGCGCCGGTGAGCCTCCTCTCCGCCGTCCTCCTCGGGATCGTTCAGGCCGCGACCGAGTTCCTCCCGGTCTCGTCGACCGCGCACCTCCTCGTGTTCGGCGAGCTGCTCGGGCACGACCTCGCGGACCAGCGCTTCCGCGCGTTCACGACGATCATCCAGTCGGGCACGACCCTCGCGGTCCTGGTCTACTTCCGCCGGGAGCTCGCCACGCTGCTCGCCGCCGGGCTCCGGTCCATCGCCCGCCGCGCGCCCCTCGAGACGCCGGAGTCGCGCCTCGGCTGGTTCATCGTGCTCGGCACGCTTCCGGCGGCGGTGCTCGGGAAGCTGCTCGAGCGGCGGATCGAGGCGCTCGGGAACTGGGTGATCGCGGGCTCGCTCGTCGTGCTCGGCCTCGTCCTGCTCGCGGCGGAGCGGCTCGCGCGGCACGAGCGGCGCGTCGAGGACGTGCGCGCGGGGGACGCGCTCCTCATCGGCCTCGGCCAGGCGCTCGCGCTCGTCCCGGGGTCGTCGCGGTCCGGCACGACCATCACCGCCGGGATGCTCCTCGGCTTCACCCGCGAGGCGGCGGCCCGGTTCAGCTTCCTGCTGTCGGTCCCCATCATCCTCGGCGCGGGCGCCTACAAGCTCTGGAAGTCGGTGCCGGTGCTGGGCGGCGCGCCCGGCTGGGCGGCCGCGACCGTGGTCGGCACCGCGGTCTCCGCCGTCGCCGGGTACCTCGTCATCGACTGGCTGCTGGGGTGGCTCCGCACGAGGACGACGTACGTGTTCGTCGCCTGGCGGATCGCGGCGGGGCTCCTCGTCGGGGTCCTCATCCTGCGCGGCGTCCTCCCCGCGGGCGAGGCGCCCCCCGCGCCGGCGGCCGCCACGGCGGGGGCGCGCGCGCCGTGACGCTCGAGCGACTCCGGGCGGCCCTCGCGGGCCGGACGCCCGGCGTCGCGCCGGTGGACCGCGTCCGCCCGGAGGAGCTGCCGCCGGGGGGGTTCGCTCAGGCGGCGAACCTCGTCGTCCTCGACGACGCCGGTGGCGGGCCGCGGCTCCTCCTCACCCGGCGTCCCCGCCACATGCGCCTCCACGCCGGTCAGCTCAGCTTCCCCGGGGGCCGGCTCGAGCCGGGAGAGGACCCGCTCTCGGCGGCGCTGCGCGAGGCGCGCGAGGAGATCGGGCTCGACCCCGCGAGCGCGGACGTGCTCGGGCCGCTCTCCGAGACGCTCGTCCTCCAGTCGGCGTTCCGCTTGACGCCGTGGGTGGCGTCCGTGCCATATCCCTACCCCTACGTCGCCGATCCGCGGGAGGTGGACGAGATCCTCCACGTCCCGCTCTCGTCGCTCCTCACGGGCGAGCACAGGGTCGAGCGCCGGCGGGCGTACGGGATGGACCTCGACGTGCACTACTTCGAGCTCGGCGGCGAGGTGCTCTGGGGCGCGACGGCCCGGATCACCTGGGAGCTCCTCGGCATCTGGAGGGACGCGTGACCGCGAAGATCTACCCGGTGATCATGGCGGGCGGCTCCGGCACCCGCTTCTGGCCGCTCTCGCGCAAGGACCGGCCGAAGCAGTTCCTGCCGCTCGCCGGGGACGAGCCGCTCCTCGCGGCGACCGTGAGCCGGCTCCCGCCGCTCGCGAGGGCGAAGGAGACGTTCGTCGTCTGCGGGCCGGCCCACGCGGCGGCGGCGCGCCGGATGCTCCCGAAGCTGCCGGAGCAGAACTTCATCGTCGAGCCGTGCGCGCGGAACACCGCCCCGTGCGTCGGGCTCGCGGCGCTCCACGTCGCGCGCCGCGACCCGCGCGGCATCATGGCGATGCTCCCGGCGGACCACCACATCGCGCGCCCCGGCGCCTTCCGCGACGCCATCGCCGCGGCGGCGGAGCTCGCGGAGCGGGGCGCCATCGCGACGATCGGCATCAAGCCGTCGCGGCCGGAGACGGGCTACGGGTACCTCAAGCTCGGGCCGCGCCTCGCCGCGCGCGGGCGGAAGGGGAAGGGGCCCGCGCACAAGGTCGAGCGGTTCGTCGAGAAGCCCGACCTCGTCACGGCGGCGCGCTACCTCGCGGACGGCGGGTACCTGTGGAACTCGGGGATCTTCGCCTTCCGCGCCGACGTCATCCTCGAGGAGATCCGGCGCGCGATGCCCGTGCTCGGCGAGCAGCTCGACGCGATCGACGCCGCGTTCGGGAAGCCGTCCTACAAGCGGACCCTCTCCCGGATCTTCCCGGAGTGCCCCTCCATCTCCATCGACTACGGCGTGATGGAGAAGTCGAAGCGCATCGCGGTCGTCCCGGCCGACTTCGGGTGGTCGGACGTCGGCAGCTTCGCGGCGCTCCCCGACGTGCGCCCGACCGACCGGCTCGGCAACGTCGCCGAGGGGGACGCGGTGGTCGTGGACGCGCACAACGCGATCGTGATCGCCCGCGGCGGCCGCCCGGTGGCGGTCGTCGGGATCGACGACGTCGTGGTGGTCGACGCCGGCGACGCGGTCCTCGTGTGCCGGCGCGACCGGGCGCAGGACGTCCGTCAGGCGGTCGAGGAGCTCACGCGGCGCGGCCGCGACGAGGTGCTGTAGAGGCGGTCGGGCGGGCGGCGCGCCGCCCGCTCCCCATCCCGACGAAGGGCTGTACCCTGCGCGGCGCGGCACGACATTCCAGGACATGCACGAGATGACGATCCCGAAGCTCTCCCCGACCATCTTCCGCGAGTACGACATCCGTGGCCTCGTCGACCAGGACCTCACCGACGAGGCGGTGTTCCTCGTGGGGAAGGCCCTCGGGACGCGCATCCGCGAGGCGGGGGGGCGCAAGGCGGCGGTCGGACGGGACGCGCGCCTCTCGGGCCCGAAGTTCGCGCGCGCGATGATCGACGCCCTCACCTCGACGGGCGTCGACGTCCTTGACCTCGGGATCGTGCCGACGCCGCTCACGTACTTCGCCGCGCACACCGCGGGGGTGGACGGGATCTGCATGATCACCGGCTCCCACAACCCGCCGGAGTACAACGGCCTCAAGGTCGGGCTCGGGTCGGCGACGTTCCACGGCGAGGGGATCCAGGAGCTGCGCCGCCTCGCCGAGTCCGGGCGCTTCGCGACCGGCGCCGGGTCGGTAACCCCGTACGACGTCGTCACGCCGTACCGCGCCTACGTGAAGGAGAACCTCCGGCTGGGGCGGCGGCGCCTGAAGGTCGTCGTCGACGCGGGCAACGGGACGGGCGGCGTCATCGCCGTGCCGCTGT
>JAHWYA010000252.1 GCA_020028115.1 Anaeromyxobacter sp. | reverse complement strand
GGAGCGGGGCTGGGGAGGGGGCTCGCGCGCCTGCGCCCCGCGCGGCGCGATCACCGGTCCGCGCCGTGATCGCCCGCCTCTCCGGCAAGGTCGCCGAGAAGGGCGCCGACCACGCCGTGCTCGACGTGGGCGGCGTCGGCTACCTCGTGCACCTGTCCGCCGTGGCGCTCGCGCAGCTGCCGCCGGCCGGGCAGACCGCGACGCTCCGCACGTTCACGAACGTCCGGCAGGACGCGATCGAGCTCTACGGCTTCGCGAGCGAGGACGAGGAGGCGGTCTTCCGCGCGCTCATCGACGTGAAGGGCGTCGGGCCGCGGGCGGCGCAGAACATCCTCTCCGGCATCCAGGCGAAGGACCTCGCCCAGGCGATCGCCCAGGGCGACGTCGCGCGGCTCACGAAGGTGCCGGGCGTCGGGAAGAAGACCGCCGAGCGGCTCGTGGTCGAGCTGAAGGACAAGCTCGCCGTCCTCGCGCGCGCCGCGGGACCCGCGCGCCCCGCGGCGGGGGACGGCGCGCTCGAGCAGCTGCGGCAGGCGCTCGTGAACCTCGGCTACAAGCCGCCCCAGGCGGACGGCGCCGTCGACCGGCTCCGCGACGCGTCGGAGGGGAAGAAGCTCGACGAGCTCCTCCGCGACGCGCTGAAGCTGCTGCGCGGGTGAGCGGCCGGGCTCGCCGTGCGGGGGGACGCCGCCCGCGCGGTGAGGTCCGTCGTGCCCGCGTGATAACCTCGCGCGCGCGATGACCGTGAAGCCGCTGCGCGACGTCTCACCGGGGGCCCAGGACGGCGAGGAGCGGCTCGAGCAGTCGCTCCGGCCGGCGACCTTCGACGAGTACGTCGGGCAGGAGAAGATCGTCGACAACTTCCGGGTCTACGCGAAGGCGGCGCGCGCTCGCGGCGAGGCGCTCGACCACGTCCTCCTCTCCGGCCCGCCCGGCCTCGGCAAGACCTCGCTCGCCCACATCCTCGCCCGCGAGCTCGGGGTCACGCTCCACGTGACGAGCGGCCCCGCCCTCGTGAAGAAGGGCGACCTCGCGGGCCTCCTCACCGCGCTCGCGCCGCGCGACATCCTCTTCATCGACGAGATCCACCGGCTGTCGCCCGCCGTCGAGGAGGCGCTCTACCCGGCGATGGAGGACTTCCGCTTCGACGTCGTCCTGGGCGCCGGGATCGGCGCCCAGATGATGGAGATGAAGCTCGAGCGCTTCACGCTCGTCGGCGCCACGACGCGCACCGGCCTCCTCGCGTCGCCGCTCCGCGACCGCTTCCCGATCCAGGAGCGGCTCGGGTACTACGAGGCGGGGGAGCTCCGCGAGATCGCGGTGCGCGCCGCGGCGAAGCTCGCGCTCCCCGTCGATCCCGCCGGCGCGGAGGAGCTCGCGCGCCGCGCCCGCGGCACCCCGCGCATCGCCATCCGGCTGCTGCAGCGCGGCCGCGACTTCGCCGAGGTCGAGGGCGACGGGCGGCTCACGCGGGCCATCGTGGAGCGGACCCTCGAGCGGCTCGAGGTGGACGCGCGCGGGCTCGACGCGATGGACCGGCGGATCCTCGCGGTGGTGATCGACACGTTCGGCGGCGGGCCGGTCGGCATCGACGCGGTCGCGGCGGCCGTCGGCGAGGAGCGCGACACGATCGAGGACGTCTACGAGCCGTTCCTCGTCCGGGAGGCGCTCCTCGCGCGCACGCCGCGCGGGCGCGTCGCGCTCCCGGCGGCGTGGCAGCACCTCGGCCGCGAGCGGCCGCGGGGTCCGCAGGGCAGTTTGATTTGATCGCTACCAGCTGATCCGGCGCGCGCGCCAGGTCGGCCGCCGCCCGATCACGCGCACGAGGAGGAACCCGGCGACGAACCCGCCGATGTGGGCGAAGAACGCGATCCCGCCGCCCGGCGCGCCGCCGAAGAGCACCGAGACGATCTGGAGCACGAACCAGCCGCCGATGAAGAAGCGCGCGGGCAGGTACACGAGCCGCACGATCACCACGATCACCACCGCCGTCAGCACCCGCGTGTGCGGGAAGATGACGAGGTAGGCGGCGAGCACCCCGGCGATCGCGCCCGACGCGCCGACCATCGGGACGAGGACGTCGCCCGACGCCGCCGACGCGAGCGTCTGGGCGAGCGCCGCCGCGACGCCCGAGAGCAGGTAGAAGCCCACGTAGCGCGCGCGGCCGAGCGCGTCCTCGACGTTGTTCCCGAAGATCCAGAGCGTCAGCATGTTGAAGCCGAGGTGCAGCCAGCTCCCGTGCAGGAACATGCTCGAGACGATCGTGAAGGGCGGCGGGACGATCGCGCGCCACTCGACGTCCCGGAGCGTGAGGATCTCGAAGGGGATGGCGCCGCCGCGCTGCACCGACAGGTCCAGGCCGACCCGGAGCTGCCACAGCCACGCGGCCGCGTTCGCCGCGACGAGGGCGATCGTGACGATCGGCGTCCGTTCGGTGGGTAGGTCGTCCTTGAGAGGGATCACGCGCCCGAGCTTTCGTCGGTCGTCCGACATGGTATAAGGCGCCGCCTCGAAACCGGTGACGCATCGTGCCGGGCTGACACGGATGTCGTGATCCGGCGACGGTTCGAGAACGCGATCGGCCCGGTGGGGAGCCGGGAGCGGGGATGGGCGGATCACTGCACAGAATCGCCTGTGTCGTCGCGCGCTTGGCCAGGTGCGCAGAGGTGGAGAAAGCCCCCCAAAATTCGGGTTGATTGGCATGTCGATTGCTGAAAAGGGCCCCGCCTGGGCAGCAGGCTCGGGGAGGGGTCAGGACGCGATGGCAAACTGGAATCAGCGGACGGTAGCGAAGCGGGTCTCGTGCACCGGGGTGGGTCTCCACTCCGGCAAGCCCGCCACGCTCACGCTCGCCCCGGCCGCGATCGACGCCGGCGTCTCGTTCGTCCGGATGGACCTCGGCGTCGAGGTCCCCGCCCGCAACGAGTTCGTCGCCGACACGACCCTCTCGACCAACCTCGCCCACGCCGGCGCCCGCGTGCACACCGTCGAGCACGTCCTCGCCGCGCTGCACGGGATGGGCATCGACAACTGCCGCGTCGAGGTGGACGGGCCGGAGATCCCGATCCTCGATGGCTCCGCCGCGCCGTTCGTCGCGCTCGTGCACGAGGCCGGCGTCCAGGTGCAGCGCGCCGGGAAGCGCTGGCTCGTCGTCGAGCAGCCGGTCGAGGTCCGCGACGGCGACAAGGTCGCGCGGCTCGAGCCGGCCGACGCGTTCTCCGTCGACTTCACCGCCGACTTCGACCACCCGCTCATCACGAACCAGGCGTTCCGCGTGAGCGTCTCCGACCGCGCCTTCGAGCGCGAGGTGTCGCGGGCGCGGACGTTCTGCTTCCGCCGGGACATCGAGCGGATGCAGGCGGCGGGCCTCGCGAAGGGCGGCAGCCTCGCGAACGCCATCGTCGTCGACGACTTCTCGATCCTGAACCCCGAGGGGCTGCGGTTCCCCGACGAGTTCGCGCGCCACAAGGTGCTCGACGCGATCGGCGATCTCGCGCTGTTCGGCCTGCCGGTGCTCGGGGCGCTCACGGCGGTGAAGAGCGGCCACGCGCTGAACCAGGCGCTCGTGAAGAAGGTGCTCGCCGACCCCGCCGCGCACCGCGTCGTCCGCGTGTCCGCCGAGGCGGACGCGCCGCGCCGCGCCGTCGTGCCGGCGCTCGCCGTGGCCGAGGGCCGCGCGAGCTAGCGCCCGGGTGGGTGCGGATCGGTGCCGCCCGGCCGGATCTCGCCGCGCCAGGCGCCGGTCTCGGACGGGCGCTCCTCGATGAAGCGCTTGAAGCGCTCGAGGTCGCCCTCCACCCGCCGCGAGACCACGCCGAGGATGTCGCCGAGCTTCTCGACGAAGCCCTTCGGGTCGTACTCGAGGGCGAGCGAGACGCGGCAGCGGTCCGCGGTGACGGGCGTGAACGTCACGACCCCCGAGTTCACCGCACCCTGGGTGTGCCGCCACGCGATGGACTGATCCGGCTGCTGGTGGACGATCTCCGCCGTCCACTCCTCGGTCCGGCCGCCGATCCGCGCCTTCCAGTGGAGCGTCCTGTCGTCGAGCTGGTGGACCTCCTCGACGCCCTCCATGAAGCGCGGGAACTCCTCGAACTGGGTCCACTGGTCGTAGACCGTCCGCAGCGGACGGTCGATCTCGACGGTCTTCTCCACGCGTGCCATGTCTTCCTCCTCGTGTCGGCGGGGGGGCGCTCAGACCCGCTGCGGGTGCATCGGCCCGCCGGGCTCCGGCGCCGTCTCCTCGTGGCCGACGACCAGCCGATCCTTCGGGACGCCCGCGCGCCCGCCGAGCATCGCCGCGACGAGCGTGAGCAGGCCGTACAGGAAGAAGGCCCACGCGCCGGTCGTGCCGGCGGTCTTCGCCGCGGCCGCCGCCTCCTCCTTGTTCTCCACCGCCTGCTGCTTCAGCTCCTGCGCCTGCTGCTGGACCTGGGCCTGCTGCTCGCGCGCCTCGCGCTCGAGGCGCGGGTTGCTCGCGGCGGCCTGCCCCGCGGCCTGGGCCGCGCCG
>JAHWYA010000251.1 GCA_020028115.1 Anaeromyxobacter sp. | reverse complement strand
GCCGGCCGCGGCGCCCGGCGAGGTGAAGGCGGTGGCGGTGACCATCGACGCCTCCGCGCTCAAGACCCGCTTCGTGGCCTTCGAGGAGGTGAAGTCGGCCCGCCCCGAGCTCACCGAGGCGCGGGTGGTGGTGGCCGGCGGCCGCGGCACCAAGGGCGACTTCAAGGAGATCGAGGCGCTGGCCGACCAGCTCGGCGCCGCGGTGGGCGCCTCGCGCGCCGCGGTGGACGCCGGCTGGGTGCCCAACGACTGGCAGGTGGGGCAGACCGGCAAGGTGGTGGCGCCCGAGCTCTACGTGGCGGCGGGCATCTCCGGCGCCATCCAGCACCTCGCCGGGATGAAGGGCTCGAAGGTCATCGTGGCGGTGAACAAGGACGGCGAGGCGCCGGTGTTCCAGGTCGCCGACTACGGCATCGTGGGCGACCTCTTCAAGGTGCTCCCGGAGCTCGCCGCCAAGGTGAAGGGGAATCGCTAGATTCCCCGGACGATGACCGAGGCCGACCTCGCGGACCTGGGCGTGCACCGGATCCCGGTGCCGATCCCGTTCCCGCAGGCGGGCGGCCCGGTCAACGTCTACCTCGTCGAGGAGGCGGGCGGCGGCTTCCTCATGTGGGACGCCGGCCTCGGCACGCACGAGGCCCAGGCGGCGCTCGAGGACGGGTTCCGCCGGCTCGGGCGCCGCTTCGACGAGGTCCGGCGCATCTACGTCTCGCACGGCCACGTGGACCACGCGGGCGCCGCCCGCTTCGTCCAGCAGCGGCACGGCGGCGAGCTCCCGGTGCACGGCCACCCCGCCGACGCGGCGAAGTACGCGGCGTCGGGATCGACCTGGCGCGAACACGAGCCGGTCTACTCCGCCTTCCTCGCGAAGCTCGGCGTGCCGCCGGAGGGCGTGGAGCGGTCGCGGAAGGAGGGCGACCGGTACATCATCTCGGGGCGCGTGGCGGAGGCGCGTCCGCTCGCGGACGGCGACGTCGTCCGCACCCGGCACCTCGAGCTCCGCGTGCTCCACGCGCCGGGCCACACCCCGGGCCTCGTCTGCCTCCACGCCGCGGCGCACCGGCTCCTCTTCTCCGCCGATCACCTGCTCGAGAAGGTCTCGCCGAACCCGCTCATCGAGCTCGGGCCGAACGGCGAGGAGGGCTGGTTCCGGCCGCTCGTCGCGTACCTCGCGTCGCTCGAGCGCGTCCGCGTCCTCGAGCTCGACCTCGTCCTCCCCGGGCACGGCTCGCCGTTCTCGGACCACCGCGCCGTCATCGACCGGCTCGTCGCCTTCTACGGCAAGCGCCAGGAGCGGATCCGGGCCTTGCTCGACGCCGGGCCGCGGACGCCCTGGGAGATCGCGCGCGAGCTCTTCCCGAAGGCCGGGCCCGCCGAGACGTTCCTCGTCATCTCCGAGACGCTCGCGAACCTCGAGGTGATGGAGGACCGCGGCGCGGTGCGCCGCAGCGTCGTGGACGGGACCATCCGGTTCGGCTAAGACGCCGCCGTGCTCGACCTCCTCTCGTCCCCCGAGGCCTGGATCGCCTTCGCCACGCTCACCGCGATGGAGATCGTCCTCGGCATCGACAACATCGTCTTCCTCTCGATCCTCTCCGGGAAGCTGCCGGCGGCGCAGCAGCCCGCCGCCCGCCGCATCGGGCTCGGCGTCGCCCTCGGGACCCGGCTGCTCCTGCTCTTCGCCATCTCCTGGGTGATGAGGCTCACGGGCGAGCTCTTCGCGGTGCTCGGCCACGGCTTCTCCGGCCGGGACCTCATCCTGCTCGGCGGCGGCCTCTTCCTCATCGCGAAGGCCACGCACGAGATCCACGACAAGCTCGAGGTGAAGCACGAGCCGGAGCTGGGCGGCGGCTCGAAGGGGGCGAGCTTCTGGCTCGTCATCGCGCAGATCGGCCTGCTCGACGTGGTGTTCTCGCTCGACTCCGTCATCACCGCGGTCGGCATGGCCCAGCACGTCCCGGTCATGGTCGCGGCGATGGTGGTCGCGGTCGGCGTGATGCTCGTCTTCGCCGGGTCGATCGGCGCGTTCGTCGAGCGCCACCCGACCATGAAGATGCTCGCCCTCTCGTTCCTGCTCCTCATCGGCGTGATGCTCGTCGCGGAGGGGTTCGGGAAGCACGTGCCGAAGGCCATGATCTACTTCGCGATGGCGTTCTCGTTCGGGGTCGAGCTCCTCAACATGCGGGTGCGGAGGTCTCACGCCGCCCCGGTGGCGCTCCACCACCGGTTCGAGGCCGACGAGGGCCGGCCCGGCGCGGGCGCCGCGTAGCGGTCCGGGGGCCACCCGGTGGCCGACCTCGCGCTCCTCCTCGCCCAGGTCGCCGCGCTCGACCGCCGGAAGGAATAGGCTCGCCGTCCCGCGGTTCACGCCCGAGGTGAAGCCCGTGCGCAAGAACGCCCTCGCCCTCGCCGCCGTCCTGGCCGCGCTCGCGCTCGACGGCTGCCGGACCCCCGTCCTCCCCGAGCCCGCGAGGACCGCCGAGCGCGCCCTCGTCGAGGTCGAGGGGCCCGACCTCCCCGCCTTCGCCGACGACCTCGACTACGCCGGGCTCGACGAGGCGATCTCGAGATCGGCGGCGTGGCTCGCGCGGCTCGCCGCCGCCGACCCGGGCCGGACCTTCGGGTTCGGGAGGGAGCGGGTGCCGATCCAGCGGCTCCAGGCGACGCTCGCGCGCTTCCGCGAGCTCGCCCTCGCGCGCCCCCCGCCGCCCGCGCTCGCCGAGGCGCTCCGCCGCGAGTTCCGCGTCTTCCGCTCGGTCGGCGACGGCACGGGCGCGGTCCTCTTCACGGGCTACTACCTCCCGGAGCTCCGGGGCGCGCCGGTCCGCGGCGGGCGGTACGAGGTGCCGCTCCACCGCGCGCCGGACGACCTCGTCGTCGTGCGGGCGAAGGACTTCCCGCAGGTCTCCGAGGACGTCGTCGGGCGCGTCGAGGCCGGGCAGCTCGTCCCCTACCCGACCCGCGCCGAGATCGCGCAGGGCGCGGTCGACCCGCGGGCGGCGCTCTGCTTCGTCGACTCGGCGGTGGACGCGTTCTTCCTGGAGATCCAGGGGAGCGGGGTCGTCCGGTTCGAGGACGGGACCTCCCGCGTCGTCACCTACGCCGGGAAGAACGGCCACCGCTACGAGGCGATCGGCGCGGAGCTCGTCCGCCGCGGCGCGATCCCGCGGGACGAGGTGTCGATGCAGGCCATCCGCGCCTGGCTCGCGGCGAACCCGGCGGAGCAGGCTGGGCTCCTCGCCCGGAACCCGTCCTACGTCTTCTTCCGCTTCGCCGACGCGGCGACGGGGTCGCTCGGCGTCCCGGTGACGCCCGACCGGACGATCGCGGCGGACGCGCGGGTCTTTCCGAAGGGCGCGCTCGCCTTCCTCGTCGCCGCGCGGCCGGTCGACGCGACCTCCGCCGAGATGCGGCCGTTCTCGCGGTTCGTCCTCGACCAGGACGCAGGCGGCGCGATCCGGACCTCGGCGCGCGTCGACCTTTACCTCGGGAGCGGGGCGTACGCGGAGAACGCCGCCGGCCGCATGAAGCAGCTTGGGCAGCTGTACTACCTGCTGCTGCGTTAGAGCGGGGGGACACTCGCCTCGCCTCCGCTCGGCTCGCGCCCCCCCGAGCCCCCCGCTCGCTCCGGGGCAGCCTCATCCGGCTGCCCCTGCGCTCGCCGCGCAAGGCGCCGGGCTGGCCCCGCGTCGGACGCCTGCGATAGAAGGGGCGACCGATGCGCCGGTCGCCCGTCGAGCTCTTGAAGGGGGAGATGAAGGTGTCGGGGTCGCCCCTGCATCTCGACGCGCGGCGCCGCGTCGAGTGCGCGTTCGTCTCGCACGCGCACGGCGATCACATCGGCCGGCACGACCGCACGATCGCCACGCCTCCGACCATCTCGCTCATGCGCCACCGGCTCGGGGAGCCGAAGCGCCGCAAGACCGAGGCGCTCCCGGCGGCGTTCCGCGCGCCGTTCGGCCTCGGGGAGCTGACGCTCGAGCTCTTCGCGGCGGGCCACGTCCTCGGCTCGGCGCAGCTGCGGGTGGTCCGCAACGGCGTCGCGCTCGGCTACACGGGCGACCTCTGCACGGAGCCCACGCACGCTGCGGAGCCCGCCGAGGTGATGCCGTGTGACGTCCTCGTCCTCGAGTCGACCTTCGGCCACCCGCGCTACGTCTTCCCGCCGAAGGAGGAGACGCTCCGGGCGATCCGCAAGTTCGTGGACGACGCGCTCGCGGACGGCGCGACGCCGGTGCTCCTCGGGTACGCGCTCGGGAAGGCGCAGGAGATCCTGAAGTACCTCGCGGACGCGGGGTACCGCTGCGCCGCGCACCCGGTGGTCCACGCCGTGAACCGCGTCTACGAGTCGCACGGAGTCGCGTTCCCGAACGTGCGCGCGCTGCCGCCGGAGGGGCCCGACGCGGGCGAGGTGGTGGTGGCGCCGCCGCACCTCTCGCGCAGCCCCGCGATGCGCGGCGTCCGCCGCCGGCGCACGGCCGTCCTCACCGGCTGGGCCGTCGACGGCGCGCGCCACTTCCACG
>JAHWYA010000250.1 GCA_020028115.1 Anaeromyxobacter sp. | reverse complement strand
CGGGCGGTCGTCGGCGTCTTCGTGCTCGCCGCGGTGCTCGCCTCCGTCTGGGCGATCCGCACGGTGAAGCTCGACGCGACCCCGGACCTGACCGACCCCCAGGTGATCGTCTTCACCGAGTGGATGGGCCGGAGCCCGACGCTCGTGGAGGACCAGGTCACCTACCCGATCGTCTCCTCGCTCGTCTCGACCCCGCGGGTCGCCGACGTCCGCGGCTACTCGATGTTCGGGATGTCGTTCGTCTACGTCGTGTTCGAGGAGGGCACCGACGTCTACTGGGCGCGCAGCCGCGTCATGGAGACCCTCGGCATGATCGAGGCGCGCCTGCCCCCGGGCGTGGAGGCGCGCCTCGGCCCGGACGCCACCGGGATCGGCTGGGCCTTCCAGTACGCGCTCGTCGACGAGTCGGGCGAGCACGGCCTCGACGAGCTGCGCACCTTCCAGGACTTCACGCTCCGCTACGCGCTCGGGAGCGTCCCCGGCGTCGCCGAGGTGGCGAGCGTGGGCGGCTACCAGAAGCAGTACCAGGTGACGGTCGACCCGACGAAGCTCCGCGCGCTCGGGGTCACGCTGCAGGACGTCATCGGCGCGATCCGCGACTCGAACGACGACGTCGGCGGGCGCGTCGTCGAGATGAGCGGGCGCGAGTACTACGTCCGCGGGCGCGGCTACGTCGAGCAGCTCGGCGACATCGAGGGGATCGCGATCCGCGCCTCCGGGCCGACCGGGACGCCGATCCTCGTCCGGGACGTGGGCCAGGTCCGGTTCGGCCCCGACATCCGGCGAGGCCTCCTCGAGTGGAACGGCCAGGGCGAGGCGGTGGGCGGCATCGTCGTGATGCGCCAGGGCGAGAACGCCCTCGAGGTGGTGCGCCGCGTGAAGGCGCGCCTCGCGGAGCTCGAGCCGTCGCTCCCGGCCGGCGTCCGCGTCGAGGTCGCCTACGACCGCACCGACCTCATCTCGCGCGCCATCGCCACGCTGCGCGGGGCGCTCCTCGAGGAGGCGATCGTCGTCGCCCTGATCATCCTCGTCTTCCTCCTGCACTTCCGCTCGGCGCTCGTCCCGATCCTCTCGCTGCCCCTCTCCGTCGCGGTGAGCTTCATCCCGATGGCGCTCTTCGGCGTCCCCGCGACCATCATGAGCCTCGGCGGCATCGCCATCGCGCTGGGCGCGACCGTCGACGCCGAGATCGTGATGATCGAGGCGTCGCACAAGAAGCTCGAGCACGCCCCGCCCGGCGCGGACCGGCAGGCCCTCCTCGCCGAGGCGGCGCGCGAGGTGACGCCGGCGATCTTCTTCTCGCTCCTCGTGATCGCGGTCGCGTTCCTGCCGGTGTTCACGCTCACCGGGCAGGCCGGCCGCCTCTTCACCCCGCTCGCCTGGACCAAGACCTTCGTGATGGTCGCCGCGGCGATCCTCTCGATCACCTTCGCCCCGGCGCTCCGGGGCCTCCTCCTGCGCGGCCGGATCCGCCCCGAGTCGGAGCACCCGCTCTCCCGGGCGATCCTCCGCGTCTACCGCCCGTTCGTCTTCGTCGCGCTCCGGAACCCGCGCTCGACGATCGCGATAGGCCTCCTCGCCGTCCTCTCCGCGATCCCGCTCGCGCTCCGGCTCGGCTCGGAGTTCATGCCGCCCCTCAACGAGGGCGACGTGCTCTACATGCCGACGACCTTCCCGAACATCGCGATCGAGGAGGCCAAGCGGCAGCTCCAGGCGCAGGACCGGGTGCTCCGCTCGTTCCCCGAGGTGCTCACCGTCTTCGGGAAGACCGGGCGCGCCGAGACGGCCACCGACCCGGCGCCGCTCACGATGGTCGAGACGACCGTCCGGCTCCGGCCGCGCGAGGAGTGGCGCCAGCTGAAGGTGGAGCGCTGGTGGTCGTCGCGCGCGCCCGGTCTCCTCGCCCCGCTGCTGCGCGTCGCCTGGCCCGACGAGCGCCGCATTACATGGGACGAGCTCGTCGGCGAGATGAACGCGGCGATGCAGTTCCCGGGGTGGACGAACGCGTACACGATGCCGATCAAGGCGCGCGTGGACATGCTCTCCACCGGCGTCCGGACCCCGGTCGGCGTGAAGGTGCTCGGCAAGAGCCTCACCGAGATCGAGAAGGTCGGCGTCGCGCTCGAGAAGATCATCGCCCCGATCCCCGGGACCCGCTCCGTCTACTACGAGCGGAACACCGGCGGCCTCTACATCGACATCGTCCCGCGGCGCGAGGCGCTCGCGCGGTACGGGCTCACCGTCGGCGACGTGAACCGCGTCGTCGAGGCGGCGATCGGCGGCACGCCCATCAGCGTCGCGGTGGAGGGCCGGAACCGGTTCACCATCAACGTCCGCTACCCGCAGGACCTCCGCTCCGACCTCGACCGGCTGCGCCGCGTCCTCGTCCCGGTCGGCGGCGGCGGCCGCAAGCCGGGCGGCATGGGCGCGGCCGACGGGCCGCTCCCGCCGGTGCGGCTCGCGCAGATGGGGATGGGCGGCGGCGGCGGCGCGCCCGCCCAGCCGCCCCGCACGGCGAGCGACGCCCCGTCGCTCGGCTGGATCGAGCGCGGCGCCGCCGTCGACCCGTCGGCGCTCCAGGGCGCGGAGGGCGCGCGGGGGCCGGCGTCCGTCCCCCTCGGCCAGCTCGCGGACGTCCGGATCGTGGGCGGGCCGCCGATGATCCGCGACGAGAACGGGCTGCTCGTCGGGTACGTGTACGTGGACATCGACCCCGCGCAGCGCGACGTCGGCGGCTACGTCGTCGAGGCGAAGGAGGCGGTGCGCCGCGCCCAGCTCGACGGGACCCTGCGCGTGCCGCCGGGCCACGTCCTCGAGTGGACCGGCCAGTACGAGCTGCTCGAGAAGATGCGCGAGCGGATGCGGCTCGTCCTCCCGCTGACCCTGTTCCTCGTCGTGCTCCTGCTGTGGATGCACTTCCGGAACTTCACCGAGGTCCTGATCGTCCTGCTGTCGATCCCGTTCGCGCTCGTCGGCTCGATCTGGCTCCTCTGGGCGCTCGACTACCACCTGTCCACGGCGGTCTGGGTCGGGATCATCGCCCTCGTCGGCCTCTCCGCCCAGACCGGCGTGGTGATGATCGTCTACATCGATCACGCGTTCGAGCGCCGCCGGGCGGCCGGGAAGATCCGCGACCTGTCGGACATCGTCTGGGCCCACATGGAGGGGACCGTCCAGCGGGTCCGGCCCAAGCTCATGACGGTCGCGACGATGCTCGCCGGGCTCGTCCCGCTCCTGTGGGCGACCGGCTCGGGCGCGGACGTGATGAAGCGGATCGCCGCGCCGATGGTGGGCGGGCTGCTCACGAGCGCCTTCCTGACGCTCGAGATCATCCCGGTCGTCTACACCTACTGGCGGCAGGAGCAGCTCCTCTTCGAGCGGCTCGCCCCGCTCGACCCGGAGCGGCTCCGGACGCTCGGGCGGCTCGCGACGGTCCAGAAGGTGGGCTGGGTGTCGCTCGCCGCCGCGGCGACCGCGACCTTCTACCTCGACCTGCCTCGCTGGACCTTCGCGCTCGCCGCAGTCGCCGCGATCGCGACCGCCGCCGTGGGCGCCGTGCTGTACCTCCGGCAACGCCCCGAGGCCGCCCGCCTCGCCTGGCCCGCGCGGAGCCCGGCGCCGGGGCTGCGCGAGATCGCCTAGATCTCCAGGGAGATCCCGGACGGGCGGTCGCTCCGCGAACGCCTGGCGGCCAGGGCCAGGCGTCCCTACCTTTCAGGCGGAGGAAGCCACGTATGACTCAGGACGCGAGGTCCGAGATCCGAGCCGATCTCATGTCCCGGGTCCCTCGCTGGTACTCCCCCTGGCTGCACCTCCTCGCGCCCGGGATCGTGGGGCTCGCGATCATCGCGTTCGCCGTCAGCCGGGTGCACGACCCGAGGGGCTGGGAGCTCGCGCTCGTCCCGCTCTTCTTCCTCGCCTCGAACGCGATCGAGTGGCACGCCCACCGCGACCTCCTCCACCGGCGCACCTGGCCGCTCGAGGAGCTCTACGTGCGGCACACGCCGCAGCACCACGCGGTGTTCGTCGCCGAGGACATGTTCATCCGCGAGTGGCGCGAGATGAAGCTCGTGCTCCTCCCCGCGTGGGGGGTGCTCGCCATCCTCGTCGCGGGTTCGCCGGTGGCGGTCCTGTTCGTGCTCGTGGGGGCGCCCAACGTGGCCGCGCTCTGGGTCGCCACGATGACCTCGTACGTGCTCATGTACGAGTGGCTGCACCTCGCCTACCACCTGCCTGCGGACGGCCCGATCGGCAGGCTGCGCGTCACGCGCTGGCTCCGGCGCCACCACCAGCGGCACCACTCCCCGCAGCTCATGCAGAAGTGGAACTTCAACGTGACGATCCCGGTCTGGGATCACGTGCGCGGCACGGTCTGGCACGCGGCCGACGCTCCGGCGCCGGCGATGCCGCGGCGCGCGTGAGGAGCCGGGAATTTCCGACCCGCCGGTAGGACCAACCCTTTGACATGCCCGCTGGGGTCGGGGTACTAGACCGCCCGACCCCATCGTCTAGAGGCCCAGGAC
>JAHWYA010000249.1 GCA_020028115.1 Anaeromyxobacter sp. | reverse complement strand
CTCGCGGCGGCGCTCGCGATCGTCCCCGCGCTCGTCCCCGCCGCCGAGCCCGCCGCCGCCGTCGCGCCGCAGGCCAAGAAGGACCCCCACGCCGACTCCATGAAGGACGGCTACCAGGGCCCCGCGACCTGCGAGCGGTGCCACGCGGGCGTCGCCCGCGCGTTCCTCGACACGGTGCACTGGAAGCACGCGTCCAAGGTGACCAACGTCGACGGGCTCGACCCGAAGGTCGAGTACGGGATGAAGAACCGCATCTACACGTTCTGCAACGGGAACGACGTCGTCAACGACCTGAAGCAGATCCCGCCGAACGCCGCCGGCAAGACCAAGATCACGGGCTGCAACAGCTGCCACCCCGGAGACCACCTGTCCGGCGAGGGCTCGACGGGTCCCGAGGCGGAGGCGGCGATCGACTGCCTCGTCTGCCACTCGGCCAAGTACGACCTCTCGAAGCGGAAGCCGTACAAGACCCCGGACGGCAAGTTCGCCATCGGCCAGGACCGGAGCGTCGAGGCCGCGGCCGCCGTCGGCAAGCCGGGCGTCAAGAACTGCATGACCTGCCACGAGAACGCGGGCGGCGGGCAGCTCATCAAGCGCGGCTTCGCGTTCGACGCGGAGCACGACGTGCACGCGAAGAAGGGGATGACCTGCGTCGACTGCCACACCGCGAAGGGCCACAAGATCCCGACCGGCTTCGACCCGAACAACTGGGCGAACGACGGCGTCCGGCTGAGCTGCGACGGCTGCCATGGCGACAAGCCGCACGGCGACCCGGACTACGACGCGCACACGGCGAAGATCGCGTGCCAGACCTGCCACATCCCGGCGACCGGCGGCGCCGTCGCGAAGGACTTCACCCGGTGGACGAAGGACGAGGCCACCGGCTTCTGGGAGCCGACGACCATCCGCCGCGACCCCAGCTCCACGCGGCCCGTCTACGCGTGGTTCAACGGGAGCGTCGAGAACACGGCGCACCGCATCGGCCCGAAGGGCAACCGCCGCGATCCGAAGAGCCGGATCACGCCGTTCAAGCTCTACCAGGGCAGGGCCTACTACGACGCGAAGTCCGGGGCGCTGCTCTCCATGGACTTCGCGCCGCCGACCGCGAGCGGCGACACGCTCGCAGGCGTCGCCTCCGCGGCCCGGACCCTCGGGATCAAGGACTACCGGCCCGTCCCGGGCTGGCAGACCATCTACTTCGCGAACAGCCACCTGGTCACGAAGGAGAAGGCGCTCTCGTGCGACCGGTGCCACGTGGCCGACGGCGTGCTGCCGTTCGAGCAGCTCGGCTACGCCAAGGCCGAGATCGAGAAGCGGAAGCTCCGGAGCGCCGAGCTGTGGTTCGAGAAGCTCAGCGCCAAGGAGCGGAAGAAGGACGAGTTCTGACGCACCGCGGGCAGGGCGGGCCGTGAACATCGTCTGCATCCCGGTCTCGGACGACCGGGGCCTCCGGGCCCCGGTCGCGCCGTCGCTCGACACCGCGCCGGTGCTCCTGTTCGTCGACGCGTCCACCCTCGCCCACCGCGCCTTCCCGAACGAGGCGCAGCGCCGCCGCAGCCGCGGGTGCGATCCCTGCGAGGCGCTCGACGACGCCACGATGGACGCGGTCATCGTGGCATCGATCGACGAGGGCACGCTCGAACGCCTCGCCCGCCGCGGGGTTCCCGTCCTCGGCGGCGCGAGCGGCACCGCCGCGGACGCGATCTCGGCGTACATGGCCGGCAAGCTGCGGGTGCTCGCCGGCCCGGCGCGGTGACGCGCGCCGGCAGCGGCGACCCCGAAGCGACCGCTCCCCGACCCGGGTCCGTGCGATCATGGGGCCGGCGCCGCCGCGCCGCAGCCCCATGCCCTACCCCCACCTGCTCGCGCCGCTCGACCTCGGGTTCGTCACCCTGCGGAACCGCACCGTGATGGGCTCGATGCACACCGGGCTCGAGGAGGCGCCGGGCGGCCACGAGCGGCTCGCCGCCTTCTACGCGGAGCGCGCGCGGGGCGGCGCGGGCCTCATCGTCACGGGGGGCGTCGCGCCGAACGCGGAGGGCGCCGTCTGGAAGGGCGCCGCGACGCTCACCGAGCCCTCGGAGGCCCGCGCCCACCGGCCCGTCACCGACGCGGTCCACCGGGCGGGCGGCCTCGTGTGTCTCCAGATCCTCCACGCCGGGCGGTACGCGGCGCACCCGGGCGCCGTCGCCCCGTCGGCCCTCCGCTCCCCCATCTCGCCCGTGAAGCCCCGCGCGCTCTCCGACGCGGAGGTCGACGCGACGGTCGACGACTTCGCCCGCTGCGCGGCCCTCGCGCGAGAGGCCGGCTACGACGGCGTCGAGGTGATGGGCTCGGAGGGCTACCTCCTGAACGAGTTCGTCGCGCCGCGCACGAACCGCCGGGAGGACCGCTGGGGCGGCTCCCTCGAGAACCGCCTCCGCTTCCCGGTCGAGGTGGTCCGCCGCGTCCGCGCCTCGCTCGGCCGCGAGTCCATCCTCGTGTTCCGGCTGTCGATGCTCGACCTCGTCGAGGACGGCTCGACCTGGGACGAGGTCGTGGCGCTCGCGCAGGCGGTCGAGGCGGCGGGCGCGACGATCGTGAACACCGGCATCGGCTGGCACGAGGCGCGGATCCCGACCATCGCGACCATCGTGCCGCGCGCCGCGTTCGCCTGGGTGACCCGCCGTCTGCGCGGGGCCGTCCGGATCCCGCTCGTCGCGACGAACCGGATCAACGACCCGGGGGTCGCCGAGGACGTCCTCGCCCGCGGCGACGCCGACCTCGTCTCCATGGCGCGCCCGTTCCTCGCCGACGCCGAGCTCGTGAGGAAGGCCTCCGAGGGCCGCGCCGCGGAGATCAACACCTGCATCGCCTGCAACCAGGCCTGCCTCGACGCGATCTTCTCGGGCGAGGTCTGCTCGTGCCTCGTGAACCCGCGCGCCTGCCACGAGACGGAGCTCCCGGTGGTCCGCGCCGAGGCGCCGATGCGCGTCGCCGTGGTCGGCGCGGGGCCGGCCGGGCTCGCCTGCGCCTGCACGGCGGCGGAGCGCGGCCACCGCGTGACGCTCTTCGAGGCCGCCCCGGCGCTCGGCGGCCAGTTCCAGCTCGCCCGCCGGATCCCGGGCAAGGAGGAGTTCGCCGAGACGATCCGCTACTTCCGCGCCCGCCTCGCCGCGCTCGGCGTCGCGGTCCGGCTCGGCCGAGCCGCGTCCGCCGAGGAGCTCGCGGCCGGCGGGTTCGATCGCGTCGTGCTCGCGACCGGCGTCGTGCCGCGCCGTCCGGACATCCCCGGCCTCGACCACCCGAAGGTCGCGGGGTACGCGGAGATCGTCGACGGCCGGCGGGCGGCGGGACGGCGCGTCGCGATCGTCGGCGCGGGCGGGATCGGGTTCGACGTCGCGGAGCTCCTCACGCACCCCGGCGACGCGGGAGATCCGGCGCGCTCGTTCCGCGCAGAGTGGGGCATCGACGAGCGCTACGCGGCGCGTGGCGGGCTGCGGACGCCGGCGCGGCCACCCTCGCCGCGCGAGGTCTTCCTCCTGCAGCGGAAGCCCGGCAAGGTGGGCGCCGGCCTCGCCCGGACGACCGGGTGGATCCGCCGCACGCTCCTCGCCGACCGCGGCGTGACGATGATCCCCGGCGTGTCGTACGAGGCGATCGACGACCGCGGCCTCCACGTCCGGGTGAGCGGCCAGGCGCGGACGCTCGAGGTGGACACGATCGTGATCTGCGCCGGGCAGGAGCCTCGCCGCGACCTCCTCGCCTCGCTCCAGGCGGCGGGGATCGCCGCGACGCTCGTCGGCGGCGCGGACGCCGCCGCGGAGCTGGACGCCAGGCGGGCGATCGACCATGGGACACGGGTGGCGCTCGCGCTCTAGCGCGAGCAGGAGACCGGCATGGCGAACCGACCCGGGGCGACCCCCCTCACCGGCGACGAGATCGTCGCGCTCTCCCGGAAGCACACGCTGTTCGAGTGGTCCGCGCAGGCGAAGGTGGACCCGATCCCGGTGGATCGCGCCCAGGGCGTCCACTTCTGGACGCCGGAGGGGAAGCGCTACATCGACCTGAACAGCCAGCTCATGTCCGTCAACATCGGGCACGGCGACCAGCGGGTGATCCGGGCGATCCAGGAGCAGGTGGCGCGGCTCGCCTACGTCGCGCCGTCCCTCACCACCGCCCCGCGGGCGCTCCTCGGCGCGAAGCTCGCCGAGATCGCGCCGGGCGACCTCGACGTCTTCTTCTTCACGACGGGGGGCGCCGAGGCGAACGAGAACGCGGTGAAGATCGCGCGGCAGGTGACCGGCCGCCACAAGATCCTCGCCCGCTACCGCTCGTACCACGGCGCGACGGCCGGGGCGATCGCCCTCACCGGCGACCCGCGCCGCTGGCCGTCCGAGCCTGGCATGGCCGGCGTCGTCCACGTGCTCGACCCGTACCACGGCCTCGCGCGCGGCTGGGACGACGTGCCGACCGCGCTCGCGCACCTCGAGGAGACGATCCAGCTCGAGGGGCCCGGGACGATCGCCGCGTTCATCCTCGAGACCGT
>JAHWYA010000248.1 GCA_020028115.1 Anaeromyxobacter sp. | reverse complement strand
GAGTTCGTCGGCGCGCGGGTCGAGACGCTCGGCGAGGCGCGCCGGCGAAAGGCCGAGCGCCACGCCCGCGCGTACCTCGACCGCAGCGGCGCCCCCGCGCTCCAGTCCTGGCTCCGGTCGCCCGACGCCCCGGGCGCGAACGACCACCTGCGCCGGATCGTGCTCGAGCCGCACGCGGCGGAGCCGCCTCGCGACCGGCTGCCGCTGACCGCGTGGCTCGCGGAGGACGACCTCGAGCCCGCGCGCCGCGAGGTCGAGGGTCACCTCGCCGGGTCCTGAGCCCCCGCGCCGCGGGGGTCACGCGCCGCGGGGCAGCGTGAACGCGAACGTCGAGCCCTCGCCGACGCGGCTCTCGACCCAGACCCGTCCGCCGTGCGCGTCGACGATCCCGCGGACGATGGCGAGGCCGAGCCCGGTCCCGCGGGAGCGCGACTTCCAGAACCGGTCGAACACGTGGGGCAGGTCCTCCGCCGGGATCCCGGGGCCGTCGTCCGCCACGCGCACCTCGGCGTCGCGCTGCGAGAGCGCGAGGGACACGACGACGTGCCCGCCGTGCGGCGCGAAGGCGAGGGCGTTCCCGACGAGGTTGGAGAGCACCTGCAGGATCCGCTCGCGGTCGCACGGCACCGCGTCCTCCAGCGGCGCGCCCGCGACGGAGACGGCGATCCGCCGCTCGTGCGCGAGCGGCGCGAGGACGCCGAGCGCCTCGTCCGCGAGCGCCTCGAGCCGCTCGGGCCGGATCTCGAGCTGGAGGCGGCCCGCGTCCATGCGGGAGAGGTCGAGCAGCTCGCGGATGAGCCGGTCCATCCTGGAGGCGGAGCGCTGGAGCGTCTCGGCGTAGCGGCGGACCTGCGCCGGGTCCGGGTCGCGGAGGAGGAGCGCCGAGGAGAGCAGCACCGACTCGAGCGGGTTCTTGAGGTCGTGGGAGACGACCGCGAGCACCTCGTCCCGCGCGCGGATCGCGCGCTGCGCCTCGTGCCAGAGCCGCGCGTTGTCCACCGCGATCCCCGCGCGCCGTCCGAGCTCCTCCGCCATCGCGAGGTCGGCCGCGCCGAACCGGCGGCCGGACTCGGTGGCGACGAAGGTGACGGCCCCGAGGGTGCGCCCGCGCGCGGAGAGCGGCACGATCATCCCGGAGGTCATCCCGAGCTCCCGGGCGATCCGGAGCTGCTCCGGATCCGTGGCGCCCGCGACGAGCAGCGCGTCCGAGGTCTCCGGGTACAGCTCCGAGCGCCCGGTCCGGATCACGGCGGGCGCCCCGGTCGGCGCCGCGGGGTCGGGGGGCCAGCGCCGCCGCAGCTCGAGGGCGCGCTCGACCTTCGCGGGGTCCACGTGCGCCACCGCGACGGGGCGGTCGCCCGCCGCGAGCCCCTCCGGCACCTCCACCGAGCACCAGTCCGCCACGGCGGGGACGGCGAGCCGGGCCAGGGAGGCGAGGGTGGTCTCCCAGTCGAGGGAGGACGAGAGGAGCGCGGTCGCCTCGGCGAGGAAGGTCGCGCGCTGCCGGGCCGCCTCCGCCTCGGCGTGGGCCGCCAGCTCCGCGTGGTACGCGGTGGCCCGCAGGAGCGCCTGCGCGGCGAGGCGCGCGAGGACGACGAGGAAGACCTGGTCGTCGTAGTCGAACCGCCGGGCCTCGTGGAAGACGAACGCGACGCCGCCGGTGACGCGCCCCTCCGCCTCGAGGGGGAGGCACGCGAACGCGAACTCGCCGGGCGTCGCGCGCACGGCGGCGGGCCAGCGCGACGCCGCCTCGGCGGCGGACCCGGCGAAGACGGGCTCCCCCTTCGCGATGGCCTCCGCGAGCGGCGCGGGCACCTCAGCGAGCGGGACCCGCTCCCACCTCGCGCGGTCCTCCGGCGACGCGCCGAGCTGGAACACGAGCTGCGCCTCGGAGCCGCCGGGCGCCCCGGTCCAGAGGCACCCCTCCGCGGCGCCCAGGGCGGCGACGCCGCGCTCGACGAGGGTGCGCGCGACCTCCTCGCGGGTGACGGCCCGGGAGAGCGCGGCGGTGATCGACTGGAGCCGCGAGGCGCTCGCCGCGTGGCGCGCGCGCGCGTGGAGCACCGCGGGCGCAGGCGGGCCAGCGCGTTCCTTGCCCTGCCGCAGCGGAGGCATCGCGGATCGAGTAGCGACGCCGGTTTCGCGCCGCATCCTTCCGACGGGGCGTGACGCGTTGCGCCGTCGTGGGATCGTGGGACGCGGCGAGCCGCGCCGGTCACGCCCCGGCGCCCGCGCGCGCGCCGGGGTCGGCGAGGAACTCCTCGATGCGGGCGAGCGACGCGTGCGGGCAGCGCTGCAGCACCATGTGCGGCGCCTCGACGAGCGCGACCTCGGCGTCGGGGCGCAGCGCGAGCACGTCCTCGTGCGCGTCCCGCCGGATGAGCCGGTCGCGCGTGGGCGCGACGAACAGGATCGGGACCTCGACGCCGGCGAGGGCGTCGCGCGCGTCCACCCGGAGCGCCTCGGACGAGCGGTGGGCGAGCACCTCGGCGCGCACGGCCGCGACGGCGCGCTGGACCTCGGCGACCATCGCGCCCGGCGCGTCGGGTCCGGCGAGGAAGTGGCGGATGACCGCGGCCGGCATCGGGAAGCCGAACAGGCGGGCTCCCACGAGGCCGCGCACCGGGTGGAGGAGCGGATCGAGCGGCCGGTGGAGGAAGGTCGCCGCGAGGACGAGGGCCACGAGGCCGCGGGGCCGCTCGGCGGCGAGCCGGACCGCGAGCGGGCCGGAGAACGACTCCGCGACGAGGACGAAGCGGCCGCGGGGGAGCCTCGGCCGGACCAGCTCGGCGAGCTCGTCGTAGCCGAGCGCGGCGTCCGCCGGGAACGAGACCGGCTCCGGGTCGAACGCGCGCGGCGCCGCGGCGAGGAGCGGCTCGAACAGCCGCCCGCTCCCGTCGAGGCCGGGGAGGAGGATCGCCCTCGGACGCCGCGCCACCGCGCTACGCGTAGCCCTTCGCGGCGAGGTTCCGCTGGATGCGCTCGGCGACCGAGCCGACCTCGGACGCGAAGGTCCGGCCCGTGAGCCGCTCGAACACCTCGATGTACTTCCGCGCGAGCATCACGCGGACCTCGTCGGTGAGCGGCGGCGGCTTGCCGTGCCCGGAGAACCCGTGCTCCTTGATGAGCCACTGCCGGATGTTCTCCTTGTCGAGCATCTCCTGGTCGACGCCCTTCGCGAACCGGTCCTGGTACCCGTCCGCCACCCAGTAGCGCGAGCTGTCCGGCGTGTGGATCTCGTCGATGACGACGAGCTTCCCCTCGGCGATGCCCATCTCGTACTTCGTGTCGACGAGGATGAGCCCGCGGCTCCTCGCCCACTCCTGCCCGCGCGCGAAGAGCCGGTGCGCGACGGCGGTCGCCTCGCGCCAGATCTCCGGGGTGACGAGCTCCTGCGCGAGGATCTCCTGCTCGCTGATGGGCTCGTCGTGCTTGCCGTACTCGGCCTTCGTCGAGGGCGTGATGATCGCCTTCTCGAACGCCTGGTCCTTGCGGAGCCCCGCCGGCCAGGAGATGCCGTACGCGCCCGCCTTGCCGGCCTGGTAGTCGCGCCAGAGCGAGCCGGTGATGTACCCGCGGATCACGATCTCGACCGGCAGCGCCTTCGCCTTCTTCACGACCATGACCGACGGATCGGGCACGTCGACGAGGTGGGTCGGCGCGATGTCCTTCACCTTCTCGAACCAGAAGGCGGTCAGCCGCGAGAGCACCTCCCCCTTGAACGGGATCGTCCCGAGGACGTGATCGAAGGCGGAGACCCGGTCCGTCGTGATCATCACGATCCGGTCGCCACGGCTGTAGTTGTCGCGGACCTTGCCCCGGTAGAGGTCGCCGAGGCCGGGGAGATCCAGCTGCCGGAGGGTGTGCGGGAGCTGCGCGTGCAGCTTCTCGTCGGGGATCATGGCGGGCGATGTTATACGGATCGGCGCGGGATGGGGCACTCCGATCGCGCCCCTGCCCGGACCCCCGAGCCGCATGGACCCCGCGAACGTCGTCTTCGTCCTCGACCGGCCTCAGAGCGCCGACAACCTCGGCGCCGTCGCCCGGGTCATGAAGAACTTCGGCCTGTCGCGGCTCGCGGTGGTCGGGCCGCCGTCGTGGTCGGGCCCGCCGCGCGGCGGGGGGCCGGGCACCGCCCGGGAGGACGTCCTGAGGCGCGCGCGGCGGCTCGCGCGGAAGGCGGGCGACGTGCTCGACGGGGCGGAGGTCCACCGCGACCTGCGGGCGGCGCTCCGGGGGGTCACCTGGGCGTGCGGCACGACCTCCCGCGACGTCGAGGGGAGGGTGCGCCTCGAGCCGGGGGCGCTCGGCCGCGAGGTCGCGCGGCGGAGCGCGGCGGGGCCGGTCGCCGTCGTGTTCGGGCAGGAGCGGCGGGGGCTCTCGGACGCCGAGCTGCACCTGTGCCAGGCGGTCTGCGCGGTCCCGACCGCGCCCGCGTACGACTCGATGAACCTCGGGCAGGCGGCCGCGGTGATCTCCTGGGAGGTGGCCCGGGCGGGCGGCGCGGCGCTCGCGCCCGCGGCGGCGCCGGCC
>JAHWYA010000247.1 GCA_020028115.1 Anaeromyxobacter sp. | reverse complement strand
CACCGGCGTCGATGAGCCGTCCGGTCTCGTCCATGGTGCTCCCCCTCCCGGCGCCTCGCGCGCCGCCCCAGCGAGAAGGTGGGCCCGCGCCTCCGGTGCGTCAGCGGGCGTGCGCCCGCTCGAGGGCCGAGGCGTCCGGCAGGCGTTGACGGAGCGAGAGGACGGGCGCGAACAGATCGCCGTCCCGGGCCACCCGGGCGAGGACGTCCTTCGCCTCGAAGACGAGGCCGTCCGCGCGTCCGGTACGCGCCGCGCGCGCCACCTCGGTCCACCGGACCGGGGAAGAGACCGTGGGGCGGCTCCGGGCGCGGAGCGAGTAGACGCAGACCGTCGTCTTGTTCCGGTCGTTCTGGCTCCAGTCCACGAGCACCTTCCCGCCCCGGAGGCGCTTCAGCATCCGCTCCACGACGAGGTCCGGGTGGCTGCGCTCGAGCAGCCGCGCCACCGCGTGGGCGAAGGCCTTCGTCGTCTCGTAGCCCGCGGTCCCGTCGAGCGGCACGTAGACTTGAAGTCCCTTCGACCCCGAGGTCTTCGGGAAGGACTCGAGCCCGAGCCCGTCCATGAGCCGCCGCAGGTTCAGGGCGACCTCGCAGCAGGTGACGACGTCGGCGGGCGGCCCCGGGTCGAGATCGAACGCGAGCGCCACGGGCCGCTCGAAGTCGCCGGCGAGCGCGAGCGGCGTGTGGAGCTCGAGATCCGCGATCGACGCGACCCACACCAGCGAGGCGAGATCGTCCACGACGCAGTAGCGGATGTCCTCCTGGTTGCCCTCGCTCCAGACCGGCTCGGTCCGCAGCCACGCGGGGCGGTAGCGCGGGCAGCGCTTCTCGTAGAAGAACGCGCCCTCGACGCCCTCCGGGTAGCGCTTCAGCGTGAGGGGCCGGTCGCGCAGGTGCGGGAGCAGCACCGGCGCGACGCGCACGTAGTAGTCGACGACGTCGCCCTTCGTGAACCCGGTCTCCGGGTAGAAGACCTTGTCGAGGTTCCGCAGGAGGATGCGGCGCCCCTCCACGTCGACCTCGACGCCCTTCCGCGCGGCCACGCGCTACGCCCGCTTCTTTCCGGACCGCCGCGCGCGGTGGGCGCCCGCCGTCCGCGCCGCGGCCTGGGCCGGGTGGCGCCGGGTGCCGCGCTGAGAGTGGTCGTCCGCGGTCTCGTCCGCGCGCCTGCGCGCCGCCGCGAGGCTCGCCGACAGCGCGTCGGCGAGGCTCACCACCTGCGCCGGGCCGGGCTCCTCGGCGGGCGCCTCGATGGTCTCGCCCGCGGCCTTCTTCTCGATCAGGGCGAGGACCTGCTCGCGGTGCACGTCGGGGTACTTCTCCGGCTCGAACGGCGCCGAGAGCGAGGCGACGAGCTGCTCGGCCATCTGCAGCTCGCGGTCCGCGGGCGCGGAGGCGGGCGGGACGTCGAGCGACGAGACCGGCACCACCTCGTCCGCCCGGTTCATGGTCGAGAGCGCGAGGGCGTCCTCGATCGGGCGGACGCAGCACAGCGACTCGCGCGTGCGCAGCACGAAGCTCGCGATGCCGACCTTCCCCGAGCGCCGCATCGCGTCGACGAGCAGCCGGTACGCCTTCGCGGCGGTGGGCTCCGGGACGAGGTAGTAGGTCGACTCGTAGAAGATCGGGTCGATCTCGGCGAGGTCGACGAAGTCGCGGATCTCGATGGTCCGGGTCGCCTTCGTGCCGAGGGCCGCCAGCTCCTCCTGCGAGATCGTGACGAACCGCTCCTTCGAGACCTCGAACCCCTTCACGATCTCCTCGTAGGGGACCTCCTGGTCCTCCACGCTGCAGAACCGCTTCATGCGGATCCGCCCGCCGTCCTTCCCGTGCAGCATGTGGAACTGGACGTCCTTCTGCGCCACGGCCGTGAAGAGCTTCACGGGCACGTTCACGAGCCCGAACGTCAGCGCGCCACTCCAGATCGCTCTCGGCATCGGTCCTCCCGACGGAACCTTCGTTCCCCGGGCGGGCGCCGGCAACGCGCCCCCCTTCCCGCCTCGGCGGGGACACCTCACCGTTCGCGCGGAGGTGGTGACCATGCCGAGGAAGCCCGAGCAGGAGGGGAATAGCCCGAGGACCGACCTGCCGCCCGATCGAGAGCCGTACTACGACGGGTACTTCGGGACGGAGGAGGAGGAGGGCGTCGTGCGCGAGGAGGAGGCCGGGGACGGGGAGGGCCCGGCGCGCGAGGCGACGGAGGACAACGCGGGCGGGGACCGGGAGATCGAGTAGCGGGCGAGCGTTCGGCGGCTCGGCCGGCTCGGCCGGCGATCAGGCGCGCCCGCGTCCGGGTGCCCGCGCCAGCCGCTCCACGTCCACGCCGAAGTGGCGGAAGATCCGGAGCTGGTGCTGCCGGAGCCCGCGGAGGTGGAGCCGGCGATCGCCCCCGGCGAGGCCGTGCGCGAGCGTCGCCACCCCGAGGTCCACGAACTCGACGACGTGGCTGAAGTCGAGGACGAGGTCGCCCGCCGGCTCGCGCTCGAGCCGGTCCCTCAGCTCGAACGCCGACGCCCGATCGAAGACCCCCGCGACCCGGATGACGGTGCGCCCGTCCTCGAGCTCCGTCACGATGTCGCAGAGGTGGTGCATGGGCGCGGGGCTCCGCGCCGAACGTCGGCACAGGTGCGCGGGCACGCAAGCGCGCGCCCCACCAGTCACCCGCGGCGTCCCGGCTCGAGGACCCTGAACGGCGCGTGGCCGCGGTCAGAGGTCCCCGACTGGCGCGTGTCCCGCGCCGACGGAGCCGCGGGCGGCGCGCCGGCGGTGCCGCCCGTCACCAGGTCCCGAAGCGGCGCCGCGCCTCCGCCGCGAGCGCGTCGCGGTGAGACGGGTGCGCGATGGCGATGAGGGCCGCCGCGCGCTGGCGCAGGTTCTTCCCGAAGAGGTCGGCGATCCCGTGCTCGGTGACGACGAAGTGCACGTGCGCGCGGGTCGTCACGACGCCGGCGGCGGGCTTCAGCATCGAGACGATGCGCGACTCGCCGGAGCTCGTGACGGACGGCAGGGCGATGATCGGCTTCCCGCCCTCCGAGAGCGCGGCGCCGCGGATGAAGTCCATCTGGCCGCCGACGCCCGAGTACTGCCGGTCGCCGATCGAGTCGGCGCAGACCTGGCCGGTGATGTCGACCTCGATGGCCGAGTTGATCGCGGTGACCTTCGGGTTCCGCCGGATGACCGCGGTGTCGTTGATGTAGGCCATGTCCAGCATGGCGACGAGCGGGTTGTCGTCGAGGAAGTCGTAGAGCCGCTTCGAGCCGAGGGCGAACCCGGCGACGACCTTGCCCGGGTGGACGCGCTTCGACTCGCCCGTGACGACGCCCTTCTCGACGAGGTCGACGACGCCGTCGGAGATCATCTCGGTGTGGATCCCGAGCCGGTGGTGGTCGCCGAGCGCGGCCAGGGTCGCCTGCGGGATCGCGCCGATGCCGATCTGGAGCGTCGCCCCGTCGTCGACGAGCTCGGCGCAGTGCCGGCCGATGGCGCGCTCCTGGTCGGTGAGGACGTGCGGCGCGAGCTCGGGGATCGGCTCGTCCACCTCGACCATCGCGTCGATCTGGTCGATGTGGATGAGGCCGTCGCCGTGCGACCGCGGCATGCGCGGGTTCACCTGCGCGACGACGGTGCGGGCCGTCTGGACGGCGGCGCGCGTGACGTCCACCGAGACGCCCAGGGAGCAGAAGCCGTGGGGGTCCGGGGGCGACACGTGGACGAGGGCGACGTCGAGCGGGAGGATGCCCGTCCGGAAGAGGGAGGGCACCTCCGAGAGGAACACCGGGAGGTAGTCCGCGCGCCCCTCCTCGACCGCCCGCCGGACGTTCGCGCCGACGAACAGCGCGTTCACGCGGAAGCTCTTCGCGAGCTCGGGCGCCGCGTACGGCGCCGGCCCCTCGGTGTGGAGCGAGACGATCTCGACGACGCGCAGCTCGGGCGCGCGCGCCGTCATCGCCTCGATCAGCCGCCGCGGCGCCGCCGCGACGCTGTGCACGAACACGCGCGAGCCCGATTTGATGACGGAGACGGCTTCCTCGGCGGACACGAACCGACTCATCGAGGCTCCTTTGCTACCCCCAGGTGGAACGGGAGTGTAGCAGCGCCGGGCGCGCGCGGTAACCCTGGGAGCGACCGGTCCCCCGCCCAGCGGCCCCGCGGACTACCACATGTCCCAGGCGACCTTCGCCGCGAGCGCGAGCGCGACCGCGACGACGACCCGCCGCACCAGCGCGTCGCCGCGGCGGATCGCGAGGTGCGCGCCGAGCCAGCCGCCCGCGAGCTGCGCCGCCGCCATCGGGAGGGCGATGCGCCAGAGCACCGTCCCCTTCGCGGCGAAGAGGACGAGCGCGGCGAGGTTCGACGCGAAGTTCACGACCTTCGCGGCCGCCGAGGCGTGCGCGAGCCCGTCGCCGAGGAGCGCCACGAACGCGACGATGAGGAACGTCCCGGTCCCCGGGCCGAAGAAGCCGTCGTAGGCGCCGATCACGAGGGCCGCGCCGCCGGCGAGCGCGAGGGCGTGGCGCGGCGGCGGGGCGTCCTCGAGCCGC
>JAHWYA010000246.1 GCA_020028115.1 Anaeromyxobacter sp. | reverse complement strand
GGCGGGTCGAGCCTCGCCGGCACCGGGGCCGGGATGCGGGACGGCACGAGCGCGTCGCACTCCGCGTTCGAGTCGAGCCGCTCGACGTCGACGAACCGGTCCTGCCCGGGCTGCGGTTCGGGCTGCGGTTGCGGCTGCGGCCGCGCCGTCTCCGACGGCATCGGCCACGTCGCAGCCGCGGTGCGGTTCGGGGGCGGCTTCGTCGAGTGGCTCGCGTTCGATGCCTCGGGCCGCGCGCTCCAGCGCTTCGTCACCCACCACGACCTCGCGATCGCGCTGCCCGAAGGCTGGCAGGGCGTGAACGCGTCCTCCACAAGCATCCCGACCACCGTCGACCTGCACACGTTCTTCGCCGACGGCTCGCCGCGGAACACCGCACAGCCCCGCCCGACCGACTTCGGCGCCCGGTCCTGGGGCGTGGCGCCCGATCCGCTCGGAGGCTCGGTCGTCGTCCAGTGGGGTCCGACCGGGTCGCCGCAGGAGCCGACCTGCCTCGGCGACGCGCGCCGATACGACGCGCAAGGCACGCCGTCGGGCGCGCCGGGCCGGACGGGCTGCTTCGTCATGGGGATCGGGGTGTCGAACGCGGGCGAGACGCTCGTCCTCGAGCGGCTCGGGAGCGACCGGACGTTGATCCGCTGGCTGCGCGTGGACGGGACCTCCGCGCGGCCGCCGGCGGACGAGCCGCGCTCCTTCACCGCGATGCAGCTCCTGCCGCTCCTCGACGGGTCGCTGGTCGCGATGCAGGGCACGCTCTACGCCCGCCGCTACGCGCGGCTCGCGGCGGCGAGCGACGCCGCGCCGGCGTGGCTCTCCGCGCACACCGGCCAGTCCTTCCGGTTCACGCGCGGCAACAAGGGGTACGCCTTCTTCCCGCCGCCTGGCCAGAGCTCGTCCGACTGCACGCAGGTGGTGGAGCTCGTCGCGCCGAGCGGTCGCCGCTGCGCGAAGCTCACCTTCCGCCGGGACGGGAACGCCTGCGTGACCGGCTGGATCGACCAGGGCTGGGACGGGACGGTGGTGCAGCAGACCGGGAGCAGCGCGTGCGGGTGGCGCTTCTGGCCGGGGCTCCTCGGCGGTTAGCGGTTGCGGGGCGGGCGCGGCCCGCGGTACGTCCGTCCCGTGTCCGACCCGCGCCCCCTCCAGATCTCCGGCTTCACCTTCGTCCGGAACGCGATCAAGTACGACTACCCGATCGTCGAGGCGGTCGAGTCGATCCTGCCGCTCTGCGACGAGGTCGTGGTCGCGGTCGGCCGGTCCGACGACGACACCCTCGGGCTCGTCCGCTCCATCGGCTCGCCGAAGGTCCGGATCGTCGAGACGGTGTGGGACGACTCGCTCCGCGAGGGCGGACGCGTCCTCGCGATCGAGACGGACAAGGCGCTCCGCGCGATCTCCCCCGGGGCGGACTGGGCCGTCTACATCCAGGGCGACGAGGTGCTGCACGAGGACGGGATCCCGGCCCTCCGGGCGGCGATGGAGCGGTGGCGCGACGACCGCCGCGTCGACGGCCTCCTCCTCGACTACCGCCACTTCTACGGTTCGTACGACTACGTCGCCGCCGCGCTCAAGTGGTACCGGCGCGAGGTCCGGGTGGTGCGGAACGATCCGGCGATCTACTCCTACCGCGACGCGCAGGGCTTCCGGCGCCGCCCGGACGAGAAGCTCCGCGTGAAGCGGGTGGACGCCTTCGTCCACCACTACGGCTGGGTGAAGCAGCCATCCGCGATGCAGGGGAAGCAGGCGAGCTTCAACAAGTACTGGCACGACGACGCCTGGATGAAGGCGCACGTCCCCGACGTCTCGGAGTACGCGTACGAGGGGAAGGAGCCGCTCCGGCGGTTCGAGGGGACGCACCCCGCCGTCATGCGCCGCCGCGTCGCCGCGATGAACTGGCGCTTCACCGGAGATCCCGCGGCGGTGCCGCTCCGGACGAAGGACCGGCTGAAGCTCGCCGTCGAGGGGTTCACCGGGTGGCGGCCCGGCGAGTTCAAGAACTACGTGCTGGTGTAGTCCGCCGCGCTAGCGGAGTCCCGCCACGATCTCCTCGAGCGCCGCCCGCGGCGGACGCGTCCGCTCCTCGGGCAGCGTGGCGAGGGGCTCGTCCACGACCGACATCGCCTCGATGAAGCTCGGCGCCTTCGTGTCGACGTAGAGCACGCCGGTCAGCACCTCGCCCCCCGTGACCGCGTCCATGAGGCGCCCGACCGCCTTGGCGCGATCCGAGGGATCGTAGCCCTCCTCGAGCTTCCGCAGGCGCAGGTGGGAGCCGTCGTGCATCGTCACGTCGGTGGTCGTGCCGGGGTCGTAGTCGACCGTGATGTCCGCGAACGCCGGGATGAAGGAGACCTCCTGCAGCGGCGCGTCGTGGTCCTTCATGTACGCGTAGGACTTGGTCGAGCCCTCGTGGTCGTTGAACGTCACGCAGGGCGACACGACGTCGAGCATGGACGTGCCGCCGTGGGCGATCGCCGCCTTGAGGATCGCGGAGAGCTGCTTCTTGTCGCCGGAGAACGACCGGGCGACGAACGTCGCGCCGAGCTGGATCGCCAGGGCGCACGTGTCGATCGCGGGGAGGTCGTTCACGACGCCCGTCTTGAGCCTCGCGCCGAGGTCCGCCGTCGCCGAGAACTGCCCCTTCGTGAGCCCGTACACGCCGTTGTTCTCGACGACGTAGACCATCCGGAGGTTCCGGCGCATGAGGTGGACGAACTGGCCGATGCCGATCGACGCGGTGTCGCCGTCGCCCGACACGCCGAGCGGCAGGAGCGTCCGGTTCGCGAGGGCCGCCCCCGTCGCGACCGACGGCATCCGGCCGTGGACCGCGTTGAAGGAGTGGGAGCGGTTCATGAAGTAGGCCGGGCTCTTCGACGAGCAGCCGATGCCCGACAGCTTCGCCACGCGCTCGGGCGGGATCCCGAGCTCGAACATCGCCTCGAGGATCCGCTCCGACACCGCGTTGTGGCCGCAGCCCGCGCACAGCGTCGTCTTGAGGCCGCGGTACTCGACGACGGTGAGGCCGAGCCGGTTGGTCCGCGCCGCGGGCGCGGCAGGTGGGGTCGCCATGGCTACCTCCCCTCCAGGCCGAGGAGCTCGTCGGTCACGGAGCGCGCGTCGAGCGGCAGCCCGTGGACGTGCGCGACGGGCCGGAGCCGCGGCGCGAGCTCCGGCGCGAGGTCGAGCTTCATGAGCGCGGCGAGCTGCGCGTCGCGGTTCTGCTCGACCACGTAGACGCGCTCGTGCCGCTCGACGAACGCGTGGACGTCGCGCGAGAACGGGTACCCGCGGACGCGCAGGTAGTCCGTCTCGAGCCCGCGCTCCCGGAGCAGCTGCGCGCGCGCCTCGACGACGGCCGGGTGGGACGAGCCGTACGCCACGATGCCGATCCGCGCGGTCCCCGCGCCGTGGCGCTCGGGCGCGGGCACGAGCGACCGGGCGGTCTCGAGCTTGCGGGCGAGCCGCTCCATGTTCCGCTCGAACACGGCCGGGCTCTCCGAGTAGACGGCGTTCTCGTCGTGGCCGCTGCCGCGGGTGAAGTACGAGGCCCGCGGGTGGTCGGTGCCCGGGAGCGTGCGCCAGCCGATGCCGTCGCCGTCCACGTCCTTGTAGCGCGCGAACCCGCCGAGCCGGTCGAGGTCCTCCTTCGACAGCACCTTGCCGCGGTCGAGCGGCCGCTCCGGGTACGGGAACGGATCCGCCATCCACACGTTCATCCCGAGGTCGAGGTCGGTGAGGACGAACACCGGCGTCTGCAGCCGCTCGGCGAGATCGAAGGCGTCGACCGACATCGTGAAGCACTCCTCCACGGAGCCCGGGAAAAGCAGGACGTGCTGCGTGTCACCGTGCGAGAGGAACGCCGTCGAGAGGATGTCCCCCTGCGCGGTGCGCGTGGGGAGCCCGGTGGACGGCCCGACGCGCTGCACGTCGAAGACGACCGCGGGGACCTCGGCGAAGTAGGCGAGGCCGGCGAGCTCGCTCATGAGCGAGACGCCGGGGCCGGAGGTCGCGGTCATCGCCCGCGCCCCGGCCCACCCCGCGCCGAGGACCATGCCCATCGCGGCGAGCTCGTCCTCCGCCTGGACCACGGCGTAGGTCGCCTTCCCGTCCGGCCCGATCCGGTACTGCTTCAGGTACCGGATGAGCGTCTCCACGAGCGAGGAGGACGGCGTGATCGGGTACCAGGTCACCACCGTCACGCCGGCGAACATCGCGCCGAGCGCGCAGGCGGTGTTCCCGTCGACGATGATCTTCCCGCGGGTCGCGTCCATCCGGCGGACGGTGAACGGGTCGCGCTTCTCGAGCGTCGCGGCGTGCTCCCACCCGGCGCGCGCGGCGGCGACGTTGAGGTCGCGCGCCTTCGCCTTCTTGCCGAACTGCTTGCCGATCGCCCCCTCCACCTCGGCGAGGTCGATGGAGAGGAGGCGCGCGAGCACGCCGACGTAGGCCATGTTCCTGAGGAGCCTGCGGAGCTTGCCGTCGGTGGTGAGCGGCTCGACCACGCGGTCGAACGGCACCGCGTAGAACACGAGGTCGTCGCGCAGCTTCTCGAGGGCG
>JAHWYA010000245.1 GCA_020028115.1 Anaeromyxobacter sp. | reverse complement strand
GCGGATCCGCGCCCACCGCCACGGGCCCGACGAGCCGCTCGACGGCGCGGCCCGCGACGGCTCCGGCGCGGCCGAGCCGGGACCGCCGCGCGAGCCACTCCGGGAGGCGCGTCCCGGGCGCCACGTCGAAGAACCACTGCGGCGTCTGCACCCAGGCGACCCGCGGGTCCCGGAAGTGCCCCAGCGTCTCGGCGAGGAAGGACGGCAGCAGCCGGGTGTCCGCGTCGCACACCACGAAGAGATCGCCGTCGGTGTGCTCGAGCGCGTGCTTGAGGTTCCCCGCCTTGAACCCCGCGTTGGACGCGCGCGCGAGGTAGTCGACGCCCTCCTCGCGCGCCATCTCCTTCATCGCGGCGCGGCGCCCGTCGTCGAGCACGACGACGCGGCGCGACAGCGGGTGCGGATACGTGAGCGCCTTCGCGTCGCGGACCGACCGCCGGACGAGGTCCACCGGCTCCCCGAGCGTCGCGACGAGCACGTCGACGCGCAGCGGCCGGTCCTCCGCGAGCGGCTCGCCGGCGACGTCGTTGATCGTGCGCGGCGGGGCGCGGGGCGGCGGGTCCTCGACCCGCCAGATCGAGAGGAAGAACAGCGCGGCGCCGACGTAGGCGAGGGTCTCCGCGGTCGCGACCACGATCGAGAACGCGAGCGCGTCGGGGTTCAGCGAGGCGGTCCAGCGCCAGGCGAGGTACCAGGCGCCGAGGGCGAGGGCGCAGGCGGCGAGCGACTGGAACACGAAGGTCCGCGCGGCGCCGGACGGCGGGGGCGCCAGGGGAACCGGACGGCTCTCGAACGCCGCGAAGTAGGGCGCCTCGACGTCCGGAAGGCTCGACGCCGGGGTCATGCCTCAGGCCCGCAGCGCCGCCGCCGCGTCCTCGAACGCGGGAAACACCTCGTCCAGGAAGGTCGCCTCGAGGAGCGACCGGATCGACGGGCCGGCGTGGGCGAGGCGGAGCGTGCCCCCGGGCGCCATCCGCTGGTGGATCGCGACCAGCGCGGCGAGGCCGGACGGATCCAGGGCGCGGACGTGCGCGAGCGAGACGACGACCACGCGGCGGCCGCGGACGTGGCCGGCGACCACCGTCACGAGCTCGGCGGCGTTCGCGGCGTCCAGGCGGCGGGCGAGCGGGGTCACGAGCAGCGCCTCGCCGGAGATCCTGAACTGAACGTGAAGCATGACGGCCCGCCCCCGCGCACCCCGGGCAGAGGGAAGATGCGGACGAGGCGGAGACCTGCAAGCTGCGCCCGGGCGCTCCGGGCGCGTGCCGGCGCGCGGTCGGCCGGGGAGGGCTCGTGCGGGCGGGGGCGTGTCCTTCGGTCGCGGAGCGGCGCTGATCCTTCGCCTCGCCCGGAGGGCGCGCTACGCGTGCCGCGCGAGCTCGCGGAGCCCCGGCGCCTCGCGCCCGGTCCGCGCGACGTACTCCGTGTACCCGCCGCCGTACGGCACGGGCCCGTCCGGTCCGAGCTCGAGGACGCGGTTCGAGAGCGCGCCGAGGAAGCGGCGGTCGTGGGAGACGAACAGCATCGTCCCCTCGTACCCCGCGAGCGCGCGGACGAGCATCTCCTTCGTCGTCACGTCGAGGTGGTTCGTCGGCTCGTCGAGGACGAGGAAGTTCGGGGGGTCGTAGAGCATCGTCGCGAGGACGAGCCGCGCCTTCTCGCCGCCCGACAGCACGCGGCAGCGCTTCTCGACCTCGTCGCCCGAGAACCCGAAGCAGCCCGCGAGCGTGCGGAGCGACCCGATCGACGCGCGGGGGAAGGCGTCCTGCAGCGTCTCCCACACGGTCTTCTCGCCGTCGAGGAGCTCCATCGCGTGCTGCGCGAAGTAGCCCATCTTCACGCTCGCGCCGACGGCGACGGCGCCGCCGTCGGGGGCCGCCGTCCCCGCCACGAGCTTCAGGAGCGTCGACTTGCCGGCGCCGTTCGCGCCGAGGACGCACCACCGCTCGCCCCGCCGGACGAGCAGGTCGAGCCCGTCGTACACGGTCCGGCTCCCGTAGCGCTTCACGACGCCCGCGAGGCGCGCGACGTCCTCGCCCGACCGCGGCGCGCCGCGGAACTCGAAGTCGACCTGCTTGCGGACCTTCGGCGGCTCGACCTTCTCGATCTTGTCGAGCTTCTTCACCCGCGACTGGACCTGCGCCGCGTGCGACGCGCGCGCCTTGAACCGCTCGATGAAGGCGAGCTCCTTCTTCAGCATCGCCTGCTGCCGGTCGAACTGCGCCTGCTGGTGCGCGTCGGCGATGGCGCGCTCGCGCTCGTAGAAGTCGTAGTCGCCCGAGTAGCTGGTGAGCTCGCCCCCGTCGATCTCGACGATCTTGGACACGACCCGGTTCATGAACTCCTTGTCGTGGGAGGTCATGAGGATCGCGCCCTCGTACGCCTTCAGGAACTCCTCGAGCCAGATGATCGACTCCAGGTCGAGGTGGTTCGACGGCTCGTCGAGGAGGATCGCGTCCGGGCGCATGAGGAGGATGCGCGCGAGGGCGACCCGCATCTTCCAGCCGCCGGAGAGGGCGCCGACGTCGCCGTCCATCATCTCGGGCGAGAAGCCGAGGCCCGCGAGGATCTCGCGGGCGCGCGCCTCGAGGGCGTAGCCCCCGAGCTCGTCGAAGCGCGCCTGCACGTGGCCGAACCGCTCGACGAGGTCGTCGAGCTCGTCGGCGCGGGCGGGGTCTGCGAGGGCGTGCTCGAGCTCGTGGAGCTCGGCGGCGACGGTGGAGACCGGCCCCGCGCCGTCCATCGTCTCGGCGACCGCGCTCCGGCCGGACATCTCGCCGACGTCCTGGGAGAAGTGGCCCACCGTGACGCCGCGGTCGATCGCGACCTGCCCCTCGTCGGGCTCCTCCTCGCGCGTCACGAGCCGGAAGAGCGTGGACTTCCCCGCGCCGTTCGGACCGACGAGGCCGACCTTCTCGCCGCGGTGGATGACCGCCGACGCCGCCACGAAGAGGATCTGCCGCCCGTGCTGCTTGGAGACGCCGTCGAACCGGATCACGAGGGGGCGGGTTCTCGCACGGCGGGCCGGGTCGCTTCAACTGCCGAAACCCGAAGGGTCGGGTGCTCCCCCGCCGAAACCTCGCTACCATCCGGCGCGTGTGGACGTTCCAGGCGAGGGAGGGGCCGCTCGGGTGGCTCGCCGCCGCGGCCTACCTCGGCGCCGTCGTGGGGTTCCTCTTCGTCCAGGAGGCGGGCCTGCGGCTCCAGCGCGAGGAGCGGCGGGCGTGGTGGGCGGGGACGGGGCGGGATCTCATCAACGTCGCCGGGCTGGTCGCGATCGCGGGCGCCCTGCGGCTCGTGGGGTTCCCGTGGGCCCCCGCGCTCTTCGTGGGGGGGACGCTCACGCTCCTGATGTTCGGCGCGTCGGTCCTGTTCGCGACGCAGACGCCGGTGCGCCACCCGCGCGCGTGGTCGTTCGTGGCGGGGCTCGCCCTCGCGCTCCCCGTCCTGCTCTCGCCCGAGGCGGTCCTCGGGGCGTTCGCGCGGCTCGCGCTCGCGCTCTTCGGGTGACCACTCAGCGCGCCGGCGCGCCCGGCTCCGGCGCAGGCTCCCCGGCGGGGCCGGGCTCCTCCGAGCCGCCGGCCGCGGTGAGGGCGGAGGCGAACACGACCGGCTGCGCGAGCGCCTCGAAGAGCTGCTCCTGCGTGAGCGCGCCCTGCTCGGCCATGGTGAAGAGGAGGTCGCGGACCCGGGCGTCCCACGCCTCGGTCGGCGCGCCGCGCGGGAACAGCGCGCCGTGGTAGCGCACCGGGCTCGGGATCACCGAGGCGAGGAAGGCGGCCTCCTTCGGCGTGAGCGCGCGCGCGTCCTTCCCGAACCACAGGCGGGCGGCCGGGCCGATCCCCCAGAGCCCGGGGCCCCACTCGGCGACGTTCAGGTAGATCTCGAGGATTCGCCGCTTCGGGAGCGTCGCCTCGAGACCGATCGTGATCGCCGCCTCCCGCACCTTGCGCGCGAACGTCCGCTCCGGGCCGAGGAACAGGTTCTTCGCGACCTGCTGCGAGATGGTCGAGCCGCCGCGGACGAGGCGGCCGCGCCGGGCCCCCTGCGCCACCGCGTCGAGGAGCTCGTCGAAGTCGAAGCCCGGGTGCGCGAAGAACCCCGCGTCCTCGGACGTCGTCACCGCGCGCACGACGTGCTCCGGCAGCTCCGCGACCGGGACGAAGTCCGGGCTCTGCGGCCCGATCGCGAGCTCGGGGCCGCGGCCGCCCTCGTCGAGCGGGGGCCTGTGGACGAACGGCTCCGCGAGCGCCGTGTGCCCGCCGCGGCGCGCCGCCGCGCGCAGGGCGGAGAGGTCGAGCGTCGCGGAGACGGTCCAGTCGGTCGGGGAGAGGAGCGGGCCGGCGAGGGCGAGCCGCGCGTCGAGCGTCCCTCCAGGGCGCGGGGCCTGCGGCGGGAGGGAGAGCGCGGAGGGGAGCGCGGCGAGCGCCGCCTGCCAGTCGACGCGGCGAGCCTCGACCGCCATCGCGAAGGTCGCGGGCGGCCCGGCGGCGAGCTCGCCCGACGCGGAGAGCACGACGGCGCGGAGGAGCGTCGCGACGCCGTCCCGCAGCACGA
>JAHWYA010000244.1 GCA_020028115.1 Anaeromyxobacter sp. | reverse complement strand
GGCGAGGTGGCCCTCGGCCTCGCTCCGGGCGACCTCGTCTTCATCGGCACCGACGGCCTCTTCGAGGCGCCGCGCGGCGGGGACTATCACCTCGGCCAGTTCGGGGCGGATCGAGTCGCGGAGCTCCTGCTCTCGTCCGACCACGTGCCGCTCCAGCTCCTGAAGTCGCGGCTGCTCGAGTCGCTGGAGGCCTTCACCGGCGGGACGTACGAGGACGACGTCGCGTTCCTGATGCTGCGCGCGAGCGCGGAGGCCGCCGCGTGAGGCTGCAGCTCCGGATCGCGCACACGTCCGGCGACGTCCTCTCCTGTCAGCGGCTGATCGCCCAGGTGTACAACCGCCACTACGGCGTCGTGTTCTCGGACGACATCTACGACCTCGACGCCAAGGTCGAGCCGTGGCCGCACCGCTACCTGATGGCCTTGGCGGGCGAGGAGCTCGCGGTGGTGTGCGGCCTGTACCTCCGCCACACGTACGTGGAGCGGTTCGGGCTCGTGACCGACGCCGAGATCGAGGCGCACCTGGAGGACGCCGGAGTGCGCGGGTCGTACGACCCGCGCGACCGGCGCGAGGTCACGAAGCTCGTGGTCGCGCCGCCCTGGCGAAAGCTCCACCTCTCCCCGGCGATCATCGCCGCGGCCCACTCGCGCGACTTCATGGAGATGGAGGCCGAGCGCCCGCCCCTCCTCACGTACTGCTGCGTGCGCACCATCGCCGAGGGCATCATGACCCGGCACGGGATCCGCGCCCGCCGGCTGAAGGCGTTCCCGAAGTACAAGGTGCATGAGCTCTACCGATCGGAATCGAACCCGATGGACAGCTACCTCGTGATCCCGGCGGTCGATGTGCCTCCGGCGTACCGGGACCTCCGGATCCCCGGGGAGTACGCGCTCGACGTCCTCGGTGGGGAGCGGCCATGAGCGACGTCAAGGTCCTGGGGACGTTCTGGGAGGCGCCCGCCCGTCCTCCCCTCTGCGCCGTCTCGCTGGACCTCGTCCCGGTGGATCTTCTCACGCAGTGGCGGCGCTGCGGGATGATCTCGGACTGCTTCGCGGAGTACCTCTCCTACGCGTTCGAGCATCGCGACGTCGCCCGCAGCATCCTCTCGACCGTGGTGAACGAGCTCGTCGAGAACGTCGCCAAGTTCAGCGCCGACAAGCTCGCGCCGGCGAGGCTGACGCTCGAGCACCACGGGGCGACCCTCCTCGTCGAGTCGAGGAGCGTCTCCGATCCCGTCCACGTCGGGAGGCTCGAGGAGGAGCTCGCGGAGCTCGCCGCCGGCGACGCGGCGGCGGTGTTCGCCCGCCTGCTCGCCGACCGGCGCGGGCTCGGCCTCGCGCTCGTCGCGAGCGACTACCGCGCGGCGCTCGGCGCCACGGTGACCCCGGCCGGAGCCGGCCTCAGCACGGTCTGCCTGCGGGCGGCCCTCCCCGCGAGCGAGGTGGAGCAACGATGACGTCACAGAAACTGGAGTACGCGGTCGAGCGCGGTCCCTCGCCGGGCGCCTGGATCCTGCGCGGCGTCATGCGGCTCGAGTCGGCGGAGGCCTACGCGCGAGCCTTCGGCCCGCTCGAGGCCGCCGCGGCGCAGGGCGGCAAGCTGAGCATCGACATCACGAGCGTGGTCTTCCTGAACAGCTCCGGGATCCGCGCGTTCGCGGACGTGCTGCTCGTCGCGCGCAAGAGCGGCACGCGCGTGACCGTGTTCGGCAGCTCCTCGGTGCCTTGGCAGAAGAAGCTCGCGCTCTCGCTCACCGGCCTGTTCCCCGAGTTCGAGCTCCGGCTCGACCGGTGAGCGGCGCCGGGCGGTGCCCGGCCCGGCGCCGCCCCGGCCTCAGGTGAGCAGGGACGTCGGCTGGACCGCAAGCGCCTTCGCGAGCGACTCGAGCGTGTCGAGCGGCGGCGTCCGCTGCCCGCGCTCGAGCATCGAGATGTAGGAGACCGAGAGGCGGGCCTTCGCGGCGAGCGTCTCCTGGGAGAGCTTGCGGCGGAGGCGCTCGCTCTTGAGGTTCACGGCGAACTTGTCGGCGAGACCGGGCATCGGGAGCTCCTGCTCACGCGCGGGGTGAAATTGCGGCTTCCGCAACAATCGTTGCGGATCTGACAGATAACACTTTTTGTGCGGGCCAGCCAGCGGGTGCGTGTCCCGTGGCCGCGTGACCGCGCGGCGGGAACCCGGCCTGGCGCGCGCGAGCGGCGGCGCCCTCGATCTCGCCCCCCGGCCGTGACCGTCCGGCCCTCCCCTATCTGGATGAGCGCGGCGGCCGTACACTGGGCCCCATTAGCTCCCACTCCTGGAGCCGCCATGACTTACGAACAGTTACGCGCCCTGGATACCAGGCGCCCTGCGCTGCGGCGCCTGCTGCGAACGCCGCGCCCCGTAAGGCCATCCGTCGAGCCGGAAGAGATCCTCCGGCCGACTCCGGAGGGGGAGGACTGGTGGCCGCAGGCGTTCCCGGCGGGCGACCCCCTGGCCCGCGCGCAGCTCGCGGTGCGGGTCGTGGAGGGCGGCTTCACCGTCCACGACACCATCGGCGAGCAGCTCGCAGAGCTCGTCGAGACGCGCGAGCCCGCGGCGGACCTGGGACCGGACGCGCTGCGCGCCCGGATCGACGCGCACCTCGGCGCGACGCCGCTCGCCCACCACGGCACGTGGTTCCTGTATCCGTGGTCTCGCCGGGTGGTGCACGTGCTGCCCGACCGCGAGTTCCGCGAGCTGCGGGCGAGCCGCAACCGAAACAAGATCTCGACAGAGGAGCAGGACCGGCTGCGCGCGATGCGGATCGGCGTGATCGGGCTGTCGGTCGGGAGCGCCAGCGCGATCGCCCTCGCCATGGAGCAGGTCGGCGGCGAGCTGTTCCTCGCGGACTTCGACCGCCTCAGCCTCTCGAACATGAACCGGCTCCGGGCCGGCGTCCACGAGATCGGCGTCGCCAAGGCGTACCTCACGGCGCGCGCGATCTCGGAGCTCGATCCGTACCTGCGGGTGCAGCCCATCGTGGAGGGCATCACCGACGCGAACATGGACGAGTTCCTCCGCCCCGAGGGCCGTCCGCTCGACCTGCTCGTCGAGGAGTGTGACGACCTCTACGTGAAGGTCCGGGTCCGGGAGCGCGCCCGCGCCCTCCGGATCCCCGTCATCATGGAGACGAGCGACCGCGGCCTCCTCGACATCGAGCGCTTCGATCTCGAGCCCGACCGGCCGATCTTCCACGGCCTCACCGGGCCGCTCGACGCGGAGGAGCTGCGGGGGCTCGACTCCTACGACAAGGTGCCGATCGTGCTCCGCATCATCGGCGAGCGCACCGTCTCGCCGCGGCTCGCGGCCTCGCTCGTCGAGGTGAAGTCGACGCTCAGGACGTGGCCGCAGCTCGCCTCGGCGGTGTCGCTGGGGGCGGCGGCCGTGACCGACACGGCGCGGCGGATCGCGCTCGGGCAGCTCACCACCTCGGGCCGGTTCTTCGTCGACCTCGAGGACATCGTGCGCGACGGCGCAGGGGCGGTGGACACCGGCACGCCGGACGCCTCCCCGGTCCCGGTCGAGGAGGCGCGCGCGGCTCCGGCGACCCCCGCCGTCGCGCCCGTGATCCTGCGGGCGGGCGCGGCCCTGGGATCCGAGCAGGTCCGGACGCTCGTGAGCTTCGCGACCCTCGCGCCCTCCGGCGGCAACTGCCAGCCGTGGCGCTTCTCCTGGGACGGCGAGCGCCTCCGGATCCTGCACGACGCGGTCCGCTCGCGATCGTTCCTCGACTACCGCGATCTCGCGAGCTGGCTCGCGTTCGGGGCCGCCGCGGAGAACGTCTCCCTCGTCGCGGCGCAGATGGCGCTCGACGTCGCCGTGGAGCTCGCGCCGGACCGGCGCGACCCCGCCGCGGTGTGCGATCTGCGCTTCCGGCCGCGGCGCGCTCACCCCGCCGCGGAGGAGGCGGCGCTCGCGGCGGCGATCGCGGACCGCGTCACCAACCGCAAGCTCTCCCTCCGCGCCCCGCTGGAGCGGGCGACGCGCGACGCGCTCGTCCGCGCCGCGGCCGCGGTCCCCGGAGCGGCGCTGCACCTCGTCGAGGACCCGGCGCGGCTCTCCGAGCTCGGCGAGCTGCTCGGGCGCGGCGACCGGCTGCGGTTCCTGTCGCGCACCATGCACCGCGAGATGATGCACGAGATCCGGTGGTCCGCCGACGCGGTGCGGGCGACGCGCGACGGCCTCGACGTGACGACGCTCGAGCTGACCGCGACGGACCTGGCGGGGCTGCGGGTCATGGCGTCCTGGGCGGCGATGGAGCTCGTGGGCCGCCTCGGCGGCGGCCGCGCCCTCGAGAAGCCCGCGCGGAAGGCGATCGCGGCGGCCAGCGCGGTCGGGCTCGTGTCGGTGCCCGGCCGCTCGCGCGAGGACTACTTCGCGGGCGGCCGCGCGATGCAGCGGGTGTGGCTCGCGGCGACGGCGCGCGGGCTCGCGTTCCAGCCGGTGGCGCCGCTCACCTACCTGTTCGCGCGGCTGGAGCTCGGCGGCGGCGAGGGCCTCTCGCCGACCGAGGCCGCGACCCTTCGCGAGCTGAGGGGCCGCTTC
>JAHWYA010000243.1 GCA_020028115.1 Anaeromyxobacter sp. | reverse complement strand
GACCGGCTCGGGCGCCGCGGGCTCCGCCTCCTCGGCCTCGGCCACCGCCTGCGCGGCCCGGGCCGCCTCGGCGCGCGGCGGCGAGGACGCCGTCCCGCGCCCGGCGATGAGCTCGTCGCAGCGCGAGACCATCTGCTCGGAGCCGGCCTTCTTGAACCACTCGCGGGCGCGCGTCAGGTTCCCCGACTCGAGGAGCGCGAGGCCGAGGTAGCCCATCGCCTTCTTGTGCTCGGGGTTCAGGTCGAGGGCGATCTCGAGCTGCTTCACCGCGTCGGGGTGGCGCTTCGCCTTGAGGAAGGCGAGCCCCAGGTTCACGCGCGCGGACGGCTCGACGGGGTTGTCGTCGACGAGCCGCTGCCAGACCTTCGCGGCGTCCTCGAAGCGCGAGAGCTTGTAGTAGGCCTGCCCGAGGAGGCCGAGGACCTTCACGTCCTTCGGCCGGAGCTCCCGGGCCTTCTCGAGCGACGCGCGGGCCGGGTCGGCCTCGCCGCGGGCGAGCAGCTCCGAGCCCCGGTTCAGGTGGAACAGGAACTCCTCGTCGAGTCCCTCGACCTCGTCGCCGCCCCCGAGCCGCACCACCCCTCACCGCCCCGCTTCGAAGGCCTTCCAGAGGTCGACGACCTTGCGCACGTACTCGCGCGTCTCCGGAATGTTGGGGACCGCGCCGCCCGCCCGGCGGACCGCCTCGGGGCCGGCGTTGTACGCGGCGAGCACCTGCACCGGGTCGCCGCCGTACTGGTTCGCGAGGACGCGAAGGTAACGCGCGCCGCCCTCGATGTTCTGGCCCGGGTCCCACGCGTCGTCGACGTACATCTCGCGCGCGGTGCCGGGCATGAGCTGCATGAGCCCCATCGCGCCCTTCTCGGACAGCGCGCGGTGGTCGTAGTTCGACTCGACCGCCATCACCGCGAGGAGGAGCTTCTCGGGGAGCCGGTACTTCTCGGCCGCGGTGCGGACGTGCTCGCGGAAGCGCTCGAGCTTCGTGCCGGTCATCGCGGCCGGGATGGGTCGCGCGCGGGCCTGGGCCGTCGCCTTCTTGTACATCGGCGAGCCGCCGGACCGGTTCACCTTGCGGAACCGGGCGTCGCTCGGGGCGTTCGAGAAGTGCAGGACGCCGTCGTCGTCCTGATACGAATAGACCTCCTCCGCCCAGGCGAACGCCGGCCGGCCGAGCAGGCCGGCGAGCACCACGAGCCCGAGGAGGAGACGAACGGCGGACATGTCGAGAAAACGTATCAGCAGCACGCTCGGCGGGACAACTTTATTCCCCCCACCCTACCCCACATATCGACTAAGGATCACGCGATGATGGCCCTCTCCGGGGAGCAGGTGGATTTCCTCGTTCTCGGCGGCGGAATCGCCGGGCTGACGTTCGCGCTCGAGGCGGCGGAGCACGGCTCCGTCCTCGTCCTCACGAAGCGGAATCGCTCCGAGGGGTCGACGCAGTATGCCCAGGGGGGCATCGCCTCCGTCCTCGGTCCGGACGACCAGTTCGACCTCCACGTACAGGATACGCTCGTGGCGGGCGCGGGGCTCTGCAAGCGCGAGGCGGTCGAGGTGACCGTCCGGGAGGGGCCCGACCGCATCCGCTGGCTCCTCTCGCTCGGGGTCGAGTTCGACCGGGACGGTGGACCCGACCGGCTCCACCTCACCCGCGAGGGCGGCCACTCCCGCCGGCGCATCGCGCACGTGAAGGACACGACCGGGCGCGAGATCGAGCGGGCCCTGCTCGCCGCGTGCAGCGCGCGAGGCATCCGCATCGTCGAGGACCAGGTCGGCGTCGACCTCGTCACGAGCTCGAAGGTCGGCCTCGGCGGGCCGAACCGCGTCCTCGGCGCCTACGTGCTCGATCGCGCCTCGGGCGAGATCGCGGCGATCTCGGCCCGGATGGTCGTGCTCGCCACCGGGGGCGCCGGGAAGGTCTACCTCTACACGTCGAACCCCGACGTGGCGACGGGCGACGGGATCGCGATGGCGTACCGCGCGGGTGCGAGCGTCGCGAACATGGAGTTCTTCCAGTTCCACCCGACCTGCCTGTACCACCCGCAGGCGAAGAGCTTCCTCATCAGCGAGGCCCTGCGCGGGGAGGGCGGCATCCTGCGGAACGGGGCGGGCGAGGCGTTCATGATCCGCTACGACCCGCGGAAGGAGCTCGCGCCGCGCGACGTCGTGGCGCGGTCGATCGACGCGGAGGTGAAGCGGCGCGGCGACGACTGCGCGTTCCTCGACATGACGCACCTGCCGAAGAGCTTCCTGCTCGAGCACTTCCCGAACATCTACGCGACCTGCAAGGAGTTCGGCATCGACATGGCGGCGCAGCCGATCCCGGTGGTGCCCGCGGTGCACTACACGTGCGGGGGCGTCGTCACCGACCTCATGGGCCGCACCACCATCCCGCGGCTCTTCGCGATCGGCGAGGCCTCCTGCACGGGGCTCCACGGCGCGAACCGGCTCGCCTCGAACTCGCTCCTCGAGGGCGTCGTCTTCGGCCGGCGCGCGGCGCTCCGCGCGATCGAGGACCTGCCCGAGGCGAGCGGGCCGCTGCCGCCTCTCCCCGCCTGGAACCCGGGCGACGCCCTCGACCCGGAGGAGGGCGTCGTCGTCACGCACAACTGGGACGAGCTCCGCCGCACGATGTGGAACTACGTCGGCATCGTCCGGACGCTGAAGCGGCTCGAGCGCGCGCGCACGCGCATCAAGGTCCTGCGCGACGAGATCCGCGACTACTACTGGCAGTACAAGCTGACCCCGGACCTCGTCGAGCTGCGGAACCTCGCCGACGTGGCGCTGCTCGTCGTCGAGTGCGCGCGGCAGCGCAAGGAGTCGCGCGGGCTCCACTACCTGCTCGACCACCCGAAGCCGGACGACCGCTGGCTGCGCGACACCGTCCTCACCCGCGGCGACCTCGACTAGGGCTACGGCGGGGGGACCGGCTCCTGCGGCGTGATCGTGCCGTTCGGCGCGCCGAAGTCGATGGAGAGCTTCCCGACCGCGCTCGCGAGCTCGAGCGTGTACTCGCGGCCGTCGATGGGTCCGGTGGGCGGCTGCGGGAGCAGCACCCGGTACAGCACGTCGAACGGGCCGATGTACGGATAGAGCCCGACGTTCGTCGCGTCCCGGTCCGCCTCGGTGACGCGGCGCGGGAGCACGTCCATGCCGTCGACCTTGACCGAGACCCGCCACTGGCTGCGCGGCGCGTCGAGGTCGTTGAGCTTCGGCTCCGCGGCGTAGAACGAGACGATGAACTCCTCGCCCTCGCCCGCCTCCTTCCGCTCCTGCGCGAGCTGCGCGTCGAGCTCGGCGGGGGTCCAGCCGAACCACTCGGCGAGGCGGCGCGCGCGGGCCTCCCTGACCTGGAGCGAGAGGTGGGTCGCCGTCGCGGTCGCCCGGTGCTTCAGCCCGTCGTACAGGAAGGCGCGCCGCGTGGCGGCGTCGCGCTTCCCGGCCCACTCGCCCTCCATCGTGGTCGGGCTCGGCGACCGCGGGAGGAAGGCGCACCCGCAGAGCGCGGCGACGGCCGCGAGCGCCGCGGCGCGGAGCGAGGCGCTCACGGGATGAAGTCCTTGCGGGTGAAGAGCGGGTCGAGGGGCACGCCCTGCGCCTCGATGGCGTCGCGCCCGCCCTCGAGCCGGTCCACGAGCGCGAGACAGGCGACCGGGACGAGGTTCTCGGCGCGGCAGCGCTCGATCGCCTTGAGCGCGCTCCCGCCGGTCGTGACGACGTCCTCGATGACGACGACCCGGCTCCCGTCGGGGATCGTCTTCCGCCCCTCGATCCACTGGCCGGTCCCGTGCCCCTTCGGCTCCTTGCGGACGATGAAAGAGTCGACCGGCTCGCCCTGGAGGAAGCTCGTGAGGGCGATGGCGCTCGCGATCGGGTCGGCGCCGAGGGTGAGGCCGCCGACGCCGCGCACGAGCGGCTGCACCTTGCGGACGCGGTCGAACAGGAGCCGCCCGACGAGCACGTGGCCCTCGGCGGTGAGCGCGGTCCGCTTGCAGTCGATGTAGAAGTCGCTCTCGCGCCCGGACGCGAGGGTCACCTTGCGCCGCTCGAACGAGAGGGTGCGCAGCAGCTCCAGGAGCCGCGCGCGGTCCGTGTCGAGGCTCACCGTCCGCCTCCCTTCAGGTGTGGGTACAGCTCGGCCACGTAGCGGGCCTGGTCGACGATGACGCGTCGCTCCTCCGCCGGGAGCTCCCCCCACGCCTCGAACGCGACGGCGAGGTCCTGCACCACGTCGGAGAGCCGCTGCGCGAGGTCGCGGGCGAGCTCCTCGGGCGTGACCTCCACGGGCCCCTCGTCCGCATCCGTGGACGTGGTCGTGGACGTGGGCGTGGACGACCGCGCGGCCGACACGGATTCCGGGTCCGACTCCTCGACCGCGGCGGCGTCGTCCAGCCCCGCGTCGGGCGCCGCCCCCGCCGCCGGCGGCACGCCCGCGCCCGAGAGGAAGGCCAGGAAGGCCTCGCGATGCTCGGGGTCCACCGGCGCGCGCACGAGCGCCTCGTCCACGAGCTCGTCGGCCCACGCGGCGGCGCGCGTCCCGGCGAGCCGGCCGCGGAGCAGGTCGAGCTCGTCGGCGCGGAGC
>JAHWYA010000242.1 GCA_020028115.1 Anaeromyxobacter sp. | reverse complement strand
CCGAGGAGCCGAGCGGGTGGGGGCAGCGCGGCGTCGGCGTGCTGCGCTGTCCTTTGCTGCCCGAGGCGCTGGGCCGCTCCGTGGACGTGGTCCTCGGGCGCGTGCCCGCATGACGAGGAGAGGGATGCCAGCGACGCGACGTCACACCGGAGCCGGCGGCGCGCCGGGCGGGGAGCGCGGCCGATGCTGCTGATCGGCGTCGCCGTCCTGGTCCTGCTCGCGGGCGCGGCGCTCGCGCTCGTGCTCCGGGACAACCCGCAGCGCGGCTGGGCGAGCCTCGCCACGCAGGGCGTCGCCACCGTCCTCGTGCTCGCGGAGACGCTCCCCCTCGCGCTCCGCGGCGGAGAGCTCCGGTACCGCGTGGCGTGGTCGTACCCCGTCGAGAGCATCGCGGTGCACCTCGACGCGCTCGGCGCGTTCTTCCTCACCTGGTCGCTCCCGCTCACGTTGCTCGGGACCGTCTACGCGTTCGGCTACCTGCGCCCCTACTTCCAGACGCGCAACGCCGGCGTGCAGTTCGCGCTCCTCAACGTCATCTCGCTGTCGTTCGTGATGATCTACACGGTCGAGAGCGCCTTCGCGTTCCTGATCGGCTGGGAGATCGCCGCGGTCGCCGCGTGGCTCCTCGTCGTGTGGGACTACCGGAACCAGAAGATCCGGTTCGCGGGGTTCAACTACCTCGTCTCCACCCACATCGGCCTGTTCTTCCTGCTCGCCGCGTTCATGGTGATGCACAGCCAGACCGGGTCGATGGACTTCCAGTCGTTCGGCGCGTTCCTGCACGTCCCCGGCCGGCTCCGCAGCATCACGCTCGTCCTCCTCGTCACGTCGTTCGGCCTCAAGTCGGCGTTCTTCCCGTTCCACACCTGGCTCCCGCGGGCGCACTCGGCGGCGCCGGCGCACGTCTCGGCGCTCATGTCGGGCGTCATCCACAAGGCGGGGCTGTTCGGCCTGCTCCGGTTCACGCTGCTCCTCGCGGAGCCCGAGGCGTGGATGGGGTGGTACCTCCTCGGCCTGTCCGCGCTCTCCGCGCTCGTGGGCGTGCTCTACACGACGACACAGCGCGACCTGAAGCGGCTGCTCGGGTACTCCTCCACCGAGAACGTCGGCATCGCCGGGATGGCGATCGGCCTCGGCTACCTCGGCCTGTGCTGGAGGCAGCCCGCGCTGGTCGCGCTCGGGTTCACCGGCGGCCTCCTCCACCTCTTCAACCACGCGATCTTCAAGTGCCTGCTGTTCTACGCCGCGGGCGCCATCTACCGCGCGACGCACACCGTCGATCTCGAGCGCCTCGGTGGCCTCGCGCGCCGGATGCCGTGGACCGCGGCGCTCTTCCTCGTCGGCGGCCTCGCCATCTCGGCGATGCCGCCGCTCAACGGCTTCGTGAGCGAGCTCCTCATCTACGCCGGGCTCCTCCACCAGGCGGTGCCGCCGGGGCTCGAGCGCGCGCTGCTCGTGACGGCGGCGGCGCTGCTCGCGTTCATCGGCGGAGTGTCCGCCCTCGCGACGGCGCGCGCGTTCGGGCTCGCCTTCCTCGGGACGCCGCGCGACGCGGGCGTCCACTGCGAGGGCGAGGTGTCGAGGTGGATGCGCGGCCCGATGGTGCTGCACGCCGCCGGCGCCGCCCTGTTCGGCCTCGTGCCCGGGCTCGGCCTCGCGTTCGTCGCGCAGCCCGCGCGGTTGTTCCGGGCGATGCTGCCCGGCGCGGACGCGTCGCTCGCGCCGGCGGAGCTCCTCGCGCCGGTCGCCTGGACCGGGCTCGCCCTGCTCGTCACCGTCGCCGCGCTCGTCGCGGTCCGGCGCGCGCTCGCCGGGGGCGCGCCCGCGCCCCGGCACGTCACCTGGGGCTGCGGGTACGGCGCACCGACGGCGCGGATGCAGTACACGGGCACCTCGTTCTCGCTGCAGCTCGCCGAGGTCTTCCAGGCGATCGTCCCGCTGCTCCGGCGCGACAGGCTCCCCCGCGGGCCGTTCCCCTCGGGCGCGGGCCACGTCAACACCCACAGCGTCGACGCGGTCGAGCGCCGGATGTTCGAGGGGATGGGGGAGGGCGACGGCCTGGTCCGCCGGCTCGCCTCGCGGATCCCGCCCGACCCGGGCTTCGCGTTCGGCGCGGGGCTCGCCGTGCTCGTCCTCGTGATGTGGCTGCTCGTCGCGGGCGCGGGAGGCGCGCGATGAACGCCGTCGCGATCCTGCTGCACGTCGCGGCGCTGCTCGCGCTCCCGCCGCTCCTCCTCGGCGTCATCCAGAGGACGAAGGCGCTCTGGGCGGGGCGGAAGGGCCCGCGGCTGCTGCAGGTCTACTCGGACCTCCGGCGGCTCCTCCGCAAGCGGCCCGTCTACAGCCAGGTGACGACCGGCATCTTCCGGATCGCCCCGATCGTCCTCCTCGCGAGCACGCTCGTCTCCGGCGCCTTCGCGCCGCTCCTCGGCGGCTGGGCGCCCGTCTCGTTCCCGTACGACTTCGTCGTCGTGGCCTACCTGTGGGGGCTCGGGCGGCTGTTCCTCGTCCTCGCCGCGCTCGACACCGGCAGCGCCTTCGAGGGCATGGGGGCGAGCCGCGAGGCGACCTACGCCGCCGTCGCCGAGCCGGCCCTCTTCCTCGCGCTCGGGACCCTCGCCGCCGCGACGGGGCACGGCGCCCTCGCCGACCTCGTCGGCCTCGGGCTGCGCGGGCCGGCGGAGGCGGTCGTGAGCCTCGCCTGCCTGGCGGCGGTGTTCGTGTTCATGCAGGTGGAGGCGGCGCGCGTCCCGGTGGACGACCCGTCCACGCACCTCGAGCTCACCATGATCCACGAGGTGATGATCCTCGATCACGCCGGGCCCGATCTCGCCGCGATCCAGTACGCGTCGGCGATGAAGCTGACGATCTGCGCCGCCTTCATCGCGGCGCTCGTGAACCCGCTCCCCGGCGGCGGGCTCGCCTCCGCCGCGGCGAACGTGGTGCTCACCCTCGTCGTCGCGGCCGCGGTGGGGTGCGTCGAGTCGCTCGTGGCGCGGCTCCGGCTCCGCGCCGTGCCGCAGTACGTGCTCTCCGCGGTGGTGGCGGCGCTCGTCGCCCTCCTCACGACCTCCTGGTGGCAGGGAGGTGGGCGGTGACGTACCTCCTCGTCGCCTTCCTCGTCGCCACGGTCGTCCCGCTCTTCGTGGCGTCGTGGCGCTCGAGCCTCGTCGGGCTCGGGGCGCAGGGCCTCGTGATGGCCGCGATCCTCGTCGAGCGCGGCTGGCCGCACTCGGCGTCGGGCGTCGTGCTGCTCGCGGACCTGCTCGTCCTGCGCACCTACGTCGTGCCGCGCTACCTCTACGGCATCCTCCGCAGCCAGCGCGCGGCGCGCCGCAGCGACTTCATCCCCGCGAACCTCCTCTCCTGGACGCTCGCCTGCGCCCTCGTGGTGGGCGCGTTCCACTTCGGGACGGCGCTCTGCCCGGAGGGCGGCGACGCCGCGCTCCACGTCTCGGTCGCGTCCGGCGCGCTACTGCTCGGGCTGCTCGTGCTCGCGACGCAGCACCGGGTCTTCGCGCAGGTCGCCGGCGCGCTGCGCATCGAGAACGCCATCGCGCTCTTCGAGCTCGCGGGCGGCCACGCGCTGCCGCTCCCCGTCCAGCTCGGGTTGACGGGCGCGCTCGTCCTGTCGCTCCTCACGTTCGGCGCGTTCATGCGCCGGCTCGGCGGCGCGACGGAGTCGCCGGCCGGCCTCGCGGAAGGGGAGTCACCGTGAGGCGGGTCGTCGCCGCGCTCCTCCCGGTCATGGAGGTGCCCGCCGCCGGGGTGCGCGCGGTGCGCCCGTGGGCGGTGACGCTCCTCGTCTCGGTGGCGGCGCTCGCCGCCGCGCTCGCGCTCGCGCTCGCCTTCGGGTCGCCGGCGGCGGCGGCGCGCACGTTCGGCGGGGGCTTCTTCCTGCTCGACGCGACCTCGCGCCTGTTCCTGCTCGTGGTGAACCTCGTCTTCGTCGGGGTGGCGACCTACCTCTGGACGCGGGTGCGGGACACGCCGGAGCTCCGCGACGGCATCGAGCGGCTCGTCGGGTTCGGGCTGGCCTTCATGGCCGCCGCGAACCTCGCGATCCTCTCGAACCACCTCGTGGCGATGTGGGTCCTCCTCGAGCTCTCGACGCTCGCCGCCGTGCCGCTCATCCAGCACCGCGGGAGCGGCCGCCGCGTCCGGGCGTCGTGGAAGTACTTCCTGTTCTCGTCGGTCGGCCTCGGCCTCGCGCTGCTCGGGTTCGCCTGCATCGCCCGCGGCCTCGAGGCGTCGGGCGCTCCCGAGGCGAGCTTCTTCCTCGGCGAGCTCGCGCGGGCGGCCCGCCCGGCGCCCGAGCTGTGGCGCAAGATCGGGCTCGCGCTGATCGTCCTCGGCTTCGGCACGAAGCTCGGGCTCGCGCCGATGTACCTGTGGCTCCCGGCGACCTACCACGCGTCGCCCCCCGCGGTGACGGTGCTGCTCGCGGGGGTGCAGTTCAACGTCGCCCTCGCCGCGCTGTTCCGCGTGATCGAGGTCTTCGGGGCCTCGGGGCGGGCGGTGATGGGGCCGGAGCTCGTCGCGCTCGGGCTCGCGACGATGGCGATGTCCGCGGCGAGCATCCTCTCGACCCGGAACTAC
>JAHWYA010000241.1 GCA_020028115.1 Anaeromyxobacter sp. | reverse complement strand
AAGCCGCGCGTCCGCCTCGTCGCGCAGATGGACGGCGGCGGGCACGAGCGGGGCTTCCGGTCCGGCACGCTCAACGTCCCCGGCATCGTGGGGTTCGGGAAGGCCGCGAGCCTCGCGGCGGCCGAGCGCGAGACCGAGGCGGCGCGGATCCTCGCGCTCCGCGAGCGGCTCCGGCGCGGCCTCGAGGCGGGCCTCGACCTCCTCACCGTGAACGGCAGCCTCGAGCACCGCGTCCCGGGCAACCTCAACGTCTCGTTCGCCTACGTCGAGGGCGAGGCGCTGATGATGGCCATCAAGGACGTCGCGGTCTCGTCGGGGTCGGCCTGCACCTCCGCGTCGCTCGAGCCCTCCTACGTGCTGCGGGCGATGGGCGTCTCCGAGGATCTCGCGCACTCGTCGATCCGCTTCGGCCTCGGCCGGTTCACGACCGAGGAGGAGATCGATTACGTGATCCGGCTGGTCGTCGACAAGGTGAAGAAGCTCCGGGAGATGTCGCCGCTCTACGAGATGGTGAAGGAAGGCGTCGACCTCTCCCGGATCGAGTGGGCCAACCCCCACTAGGCGTGTGAAAGGCAAGCGATGGCGTACTCCGAGAAGCTCATCGACCACTACGAGAACCCGCGCAACGTCGGCTCCCTCGACAAGAACGATCCCGAGGTCGGCACCGGGCTCGTCGGCGCACCGGCCTGCGGCGACGTGATGAAGCTGCAGATCCGGGTGAACGACCAGGGCGTCATCGAGGACGCGAAGTTCAAGACGTTTGGCTGCGGCTCCGCCATCGCGTCCTCCTCCCTCGTCACCGAGTGGGTGAAGGGGAAGACCGTCGACGAGGCGCTCACCATCAAGAACACCGACGTCGCGAACGAGCTCAACCTGCCGCCGGTGAAGATCCACTGCTCGGTCCTCGCCGAGGACGCCATCAAGGCGGCCGTCGCGGACTACCAGCGCAAGCGCGGCCAGGAGCCGAGCGTGAAGCCGAACACCGTGCAGGGGGACCGGACGGAGCTCGTCGAGAAGGGCGTCCTCAAGTCCGGGTTGTAGGCGCGCCATGGCGATCGAGATCAGCGAGAAGGCGGCGGTCCGGATCAAGACGATCACCGCCGAGAAGAACACCCCCCGGGGCGGCCTGCGCCTCGGCGTGAAGGGCGGCGGCTGCTCGGGCCTGTCCTACTTCATCGACTGGGCGGCGGAGCCGGCCCGGTTCGACCAGGTGATCGAGCGCGACGGCGCGCGGGTCTTCGTCGATCCGAAGAGCGCGGTGTTCCTGCAGGGGACGACCATCGACTGGCAGCAGACGCTGATGCAGACGGGGTTCGTGTTCCGGAACCCCAACGTGAAGAGCGCCTGCGGCTGCGGGGAATCGTTCACAGTCTGAGCGCGACCCGTGGTACCCGTTCGCGCACGCACGGCGACCGCCGGCGGGCGGGGACGGCTCTCGCCCGGCCGCGGCGCCCGGAGATCCCTTGACCTGCTGGAGCTGCCACGTGGCGGACGTGCCGGAGGGGACGGCGTTCTGCCCGTCCTGCCGGAAGATCCAGCCCGTCGGCCGGAACGAGGACCACTTCTCGCTCCTCGGGCTGGCGCGCGAGTACGCGCTCGACCCGCGCGACGTCGAGCGGCGGTTCCGGGACCTCTCGCGCCTCCTCCACCCGGACCGGTTCGCCCGCGCCGAGCCGCGCGAGCGGAGGCTCTCGCTCGATCGCGCGACGCGGCTCAACGACGCCTGCCGCGCGCTGCGCGACTGGCGGCAGCGCGCCGGCTACCTCCTGAAGCTCGCCGGGACGGACGTCTTCGCGGAGGGCCGGACCTTCGCCGACCCCGACTTCCTGGAGGAGCAGCTCGAGTGGCGGGAGCAGCTCGCCTTCGCCACCTCGAACGCGGACGCAGACCGGCTCGCCCGGATCGCGGCGGAGGCCCGCGAGCGGCTGCGGCGGATCGAGGACGAGGTCGCGCGGCGGTTCGCCGACGAGCGGTGGTACTCGGACCTGAACGTGGACATCGCGCGGCGCCTCTCGCGCGCCCGCTACTACGACAACATCGTCGCCGACGCGGAGCGCGCGAGCGCGGCCGTCCGGACGGCGCGCTGACGCTGAAGGAGAGCCCCCGGATGCCCCGCGCCATCGGGATCGACCTCGGGACCACGAACTCCCTCGTCGCGCACGTCGACGAGCGCAACCGCCCCCGCGTGCTGCCCGCCGACGAGGGGAGGCCGATCCTCCCATCCGCCGTCCACTACGGCGCGGACGGCGCCGTGGAGGTCGGGGCGGCGGCGAAGCAGCGCGCGCCGGAGCGGCCGCTCGACACGGTCCTGTCGGTCAAGCGGTTCATGGGGCGCGGCCCCGGGGACGTGAAGCCGGAGGACCGCGGCATCTACCGCTTCGACGAGGGCGGCGCGGTCGTCCGGATCGCCGTCGCCGGCGGGTCCCGCAGCGTGTCGCCGATGGAGGTGTCCGCGGAGATCCTGCGGGTGCTGAAGCGCCGGGCGCACGAGGCCCTCGGGGGGACGCCGGGCGGCTGCGTCATCACCGTGCCCGCCTACTTCGACGACGCCCAGCGCCAGGCGACGAAGGACGCGGGGCGGCTCGCCGGGCTCGACGTGCTGCGGCTCCTCAACGAGCCCACCGCCGCGGCGCTCGCGTACGGCCTCGACAAGCGGATGGAGGGGACGTTCGCGGTGTACGACCTCGGGGGCGGCACGTTCGACGTGTCGATCCTCCGGCTCGACGGCGGCGTGTTCGAGGTGCTCGCCACCGGCGGCGACACGCACCTCGGCGGCGACGACTTCGACCGGATCGTGGCGAGGCGGCTCCTCGACGGCGGCCTCGCGCCGCCCGCGCCGTCGCCCTCGCCGGCGGTGCTGCGCGGTGCCGTGGCGGCCGCGCAGCGGATCCGCGAGGCCCTGTCGTCCGAGGAGGTCGTCGAGGCGGACGTCGAGCTGCCCGAGGGCCACCGGCTGCGGGCGCGGCTGACCCGCGCGGAGCTCGAGGACCTCATCCGCCCGGTGGTGGAGCGGACCACCACGCCGTGCCACGACGCCCTGCGCGACGCGGGCGCGCCGAGGGTGGACGGCGTCGTCCTCGTCGGCGGCGCGACGCGCACGCCGCTCGTCCGCCGCCACGTCCGCGCGCTCTTCGGCCAGGAGCCGCTCACCGACCTCGACCCCGACACGGTCGTGGCCCTCGGCGCGGCGGTGCAGGCCGACGCGCTCGACCGCGGCGGCCGCGAGGACGTGCTCCTCCTCGACGTCATCCCGCTCTCGCTCGGGGTCGAGATGATGGGCGGCGTCGTCGAGAAGATCATCCTCCGGAACTCCACCATCCCGGCCTCGGCGGCCCAGCAGTTCACGACCTACGCCGACGGGCAGACCGGGATGGTCATCCACGTGGTGCAGGGGGAGCGCGAGCTCGCCCGGGACTGCCGCTCCCTCGCGCGCTTCACGCTGAAGGGGATCCCGCCGATGCCCGCGGGGATCGCGCGCGTCGAGATCACCTACGCGGTCGACGCGGACGGCATCCTGCGGGTCTCCGCGCGCGAGCTCACGACCGGGATCGAGCAGCAGATCCAGGTCAAGGCGACCTACGGCCTCGGCGAGGAGGAGATCGAGCGGATGCTCGTCGAGTCGATCGAGCACGCCGAGGCGGACGTCACCGAGCGGTTCGTGCGCGAGTGGCGCGTCGAGGGGGACCGGATCCTCGCCTCGCTCGACTCGGCCTTCGAGATCGACGGCGAGCTCCTCGCGCCGCCCGAGCGCGCCGCCATCGAGGAGCGCATGCGCGGGCTCCGCGAGGCGATGGCGGGGTCGGACTACCTCGCCGTGAAGGCCTGGATCGAGTCGGTGGACGCGGCCTCGAAGGAGTTCGCGGAGCGCCGGATGAACAAGCACGTGGCGATGGCGATGGCGGGGCACCGCGTCGAGGAGTTCGCGGAGCACCCGCGGGTCACGGGGTCGAAGGAAGACGACCTCGAGAACCAGGACGGCTAGCGGTGCCGCGGGTGACCTTCCAGCCGGGCGGCGAGAGCGCGGTGGTCGCGCGCGGGACGTCGCTCCTCGACGCGGCGCACGCGGCCCGCGTGGACCTCCCGTCGAACTGCGGCGGCGTCTGCGCCTGCACCACCTGCCACGTGTGGGTGGAGGAGGGGCTCGACTCGCTGTCGGAGGTCGCCGACCGCGAGGACGACAAGCTGCAGGAGGCGGCCGGGCTCTCGTCCCACTCCCGCCTCGCCTGCCAGGCCACGGTCGGGGAGGAGGACGTGGTGGTCCGGATCCCCGGGAACAGGATCAAGGCATGAGGTGGGTCGACGTCCGCGAGATCGCGATCGCCCTCGCCGAGGCGCACCCGGGCGTCGCGCCGCTCTCGGTGCGGTTCACGGATCTGCACCGCTGGGTGACCGCGCTGCCCGGGTTCCAGGACGAGCCGGGACGGTCGAACGAGAAGGTGCTCGAGGCGATCCAGATGGCGTGGCTGGACGAGGTGGAGTAACGCCGGCGGCTTCAGCCGCCGGAACACGCCGCGCCGGAGGCGCGGCCGGCGCGCGCCCCCCGGAGCAAACCCCGGCGTTCCCCGGAGCAAACCCCGGCGTTCCCCGGAGCAAACCCCGGCGT
>JAHWYA010000240.1 GCA_020028115.1 Anaeromyxobacter sp. | reverse complement strand
CCGCCGCCGACACCGCCTGGACCGCCTCCTCCTGGCCGACGACGCGCAGCTTCAGCCGGTCCTCCATCCCGAGCAGCTTCTCCACCTCGCCCTCGAGGAGCTTCGAGACGGGGATCCCCGTCCACTTCGAGACCACCTCGGCGATCTCCTCTGGCGTCACCTCCTCGCGGAGCATGGCGCCCGACTTCTGGAACTCGGCGAGGCGGTCCTGGGCGGCCTGCGCCTGCTTCTCGAGCTCCGGCAGCCGCCCGAACTTGAGCTCGGCGGCCTTCTGGAAGTTCGCCTCGCGCTCGGCCCGCGCCTCCTCGTTCCGGAGCGCGTCGATCTCCCGCCGCGCCGCGGCCACCTCCTGGATCGCCTGCTTCTCCGCGTCCCACCGGCTCTTCAGGCGCGCGAACTCCTCGTTCCGCTGCGCGAGCTCCTTCTCGGTCTGCGCGAGCCGCGCGCGCGAGGCCTCGTCCTGCTCCTTCCCGAGCCCCTGTCGCTCGATCTCGAGCTGGGCGATGCGCCGGCGCACCTCGTCCACCTCGGTCGGCATGGAGTCGATCTCGATGCGCAGGCGGCTCGCCGCCTCGTCGACGAGGTCGATCGCCTTGTCCGGGAGGAAGCGGTCGGCGATGTAGCGGTGGGAGAGGCGCGCCGCGTCGACGAGCGCCGCGTCCTGGATCCGCACCTTGTGGTGCAGCTCGTAGCGGTCCTTCAGGCCACGCAGGATGGAGATCGTGTCGGCGGGCGACGGCTCGCCCACGAAGACCGGCTGGAAGCGCCGCTCGAGGGCGGGGTCCTTCTCGACGTGCTTGCGGTACTCGTTCACCGTCGTCGCGCCGATGGCGTGCAGCTCGCCGCGGTACTTCGCCCCGGCGACCATCGAGGCGAGGTCGAGCGCGAGGAGCCGCTTGCCCTTCAGCCCCTCCGGCACGTCGCCGTCGACGATCCGGCGCGCCAGCCCCTCGACGATGGCGGTCTTGCCGACGCCCGGGTCCCCGACGAGCACCGGGTTGTTCTTCGTGCGGCGGGAGAGGATCTGGATGACGCGCCGGATCTCGTCGTCGCGGCCCACCACCGGATCGAGCTTCCCCTGCCGCGCGAGCGCGGTGAGGTCCTTCGCGTACTTCTCGAGCGCGCGGTACTGGCTCTCCGCCTCCTGCGACGTGACCCGCGCGCCGCCGCGGACGTCCTTCAGCGCCTCGCGGATCCGCTCCGGCGTCGCCCCCGACGCGCGGAGCGCCTCGCCCGCGCCTGCCTTCTCGTGCGCGGCGGCGAGGAGGAGGTGCTCCGTCGAGACGTACTCGTCCTTCAGCTTCTTCGCCTCGTCCTCGGCGCGGTCGAAGAGCTTCGCGAGCCGGTTGGCGAGGTAGGGCTCCGCGCCGGACACCTTCGGCACCGAGCGCAGCTCGTCCTCGAGGCGCGAGACGACGAGGGACGGCTCGGCGCCGATCTTGTCGAGGATGGGGCGCGCGATCCCCTCGTCCTCCGACAGGAGCGCGAGGACGAGGTGCTCGACGTCGACGGCCTGGTGGTCGCGGCGGCGCGCCTCGGCCTGCGCGCCGGCGAGCGCCTCCTGGGCCTTCACGGTGAGCTTGTCGGGTCGCATGGCGCGAACGTAAGACCGCGAGGGGCCTTGGCAAGCGATGTCGGGCGCCCGACTTGAGCCGTCGTGCCGGAGGGTTGCATACTGGAACCCCCTCGGGACCTCGATGCGAGCTCCATTGCCGCAGAACACGCGCGCGGGCGCGCGGGCCGTCGGCCTGCTCGCCGTGGCGGGCGTCCCCCTGCCGGTGATGCTCGCGCTTCAGCCGTGGGGGATCCGCATCCCCGGCACGCTGTACCTGCCCACCCACACCTCCCTCGAGGCGCTCGTCGTGGCCGGCGGGCTCGCCACCTTCGCGGTGCAGTGGTTCGCGGCGGGCGCGGGCGCCTTCCGGGAGGCGCGCGCCCGCTTCATCGGCCCCGCGTTCCTCGCCGCCTCGCTCCTCGCGCTCGTCCACCTGCTTTCGTTCCCGGGGATGCCCGGCTTCGTCGGCCCCGCCTCGACCGAGCGGGGGATCGCCTACTGGTTCGCCTACCGGGGCGTCATGGTCGGCGCGCTCCTCCTCGCGGCGCGGATCGATCGGGCGAGCGACAGCCCCATCCTCGCGCGGCGCCGGTTCCTCCTCACCGCGAACCTCGCGCTCGTCGTCGCGTTCGTCGCGTTGGAGGTGTCGCTCCCGCACCGGCGCGCGATGTTCTTCGTCGAGGGGGTCGGGCTCACGCCGCTCAAGGTCCTGCTCGAGGTGCTCCTCGCCGCCGCGTGCAGCGCCGGCGCGCTCCTCCACGGCCGCCTCTGGCTCCAGACGCGCGAGCCCGCGGCGGGCAAGCTCGCGGCCGCGCTCGTCCTCTCGATGTACTCGGAGCTCTGCTTCACGCTCTACGCGCACGCCTACGATCCGTTCAACGTGGCGGGGCACGTCTACCTCGTCGCCTCGGTGTGGTTCGTCTTCGACGCCCTCTTCGTCGCGGCGCTCGTCCGCCCGTACCGCGACCTCGACGCGCTGCGCGCCCACGTCGAGAACGAGCTCGTCGTCACGATCCGCCAGCTCCGCGACACGACCGAGCAGCGCGAGGACCTGCTGCGCGCCGTCTCCCACGACGTGCGGAACCCGCTGCAGATCGTGGTGCTCCAGGCGCAGCGGCTCCTGCGCGGCCCCGCGGAGGAGCGCGTGCGCAAGCCCGCCGGCGGGATCCTCACTGCCGCGCGGCGGATCGACCGCATGCTGCGGGACCTCGCGGACTCGGCGCGGAGCGAGAGCGGGCGCCTCGAGCTCCAGTGGGCGCCCGTCCAGCTCCGGCCGTTCGTGGGCCAGATCCTCGAGACCTCCGACGGCGTCTTCGACGTCGCCCGGGTGGAGAACGGCGTCCCCGCGGACCTCGGGCCGGTCTACGCCGACCCGGACCGGCTCGACCGGATCCTCGCGAACCTCGTCGGGAACGCGCTCAAGTACTCGCAGGGTCCGGTGAGCGTGCGCGCCGAGCGGGACGGCGAGGTGGTCCGGATCTCCGTCGTCGACCGGGGACCCGGCATCGCGGACGGAGACCTCCCGCGCATCTTCGAGCGGTACTACCGCGGGCAGCGCCACGAGGGCGAGGGGCTCGGGCTCGGCCTCTTCATCGTCCGGAAGCTCGTCGAGGCGCACGGCGGCGAGATCACCGCGGAGACGCGGGCGGGCGACGGGAGCACGTTCAGCTTCACGCTCCCGGTGGCGCCCGCCGACGCCGAGCTCGCCCGCGCCTAGCACGCCGGGCCGCCCAGCGGGCGCACCTCGCCGCCGTCCCGTACGGGGGCCCCGTCGCGGTCCTTGAAACGGAGGGTGCGGGCCGGCATCCCTGTGTTCCGGCATGGCGCCAGCTCACCCCGCGATCCTCTCCGTCGGCAGGGCCCTGCCCCCGAACTACGTCGACCAGGAGACGCTGATCGGCGCGCTCACGGCGTACTGGTCGGCGAAGCACCACAACGCCGGCCGCCTCGCCGACGTCCACCGGGCCGCGCAGGTGGGCGGCCGGCACCTCGCGCTGCCCCTCGCCGAGTACCCGGGCCTCGACTCGTTCGGGAAGACCAACGACGCCTTCATCCGGGTCGGGACGGAGGTCGGCGAGGCGGCGATCCGGGCGGCGCTCGACGCGGCGGAGCTCGCGCCGCGCGACGTCGATCACCTCTGGTTCGTGACGGTCACCGGCATCTCGACGCCGTCGCTCGACGCGAAGCTCGCGAACCGCCTCGGCTTGAAGCCGTCGGTGAAGCGGACCCCGGTCTTCGGCCTCGGCTGCCTCGCCGGCGCGGCGGGCCTCGCGCGCGCCTCCGACGCCCTGCGCGCGTTCCCGGGCGACGTCGCCGTCCTCCTCTCGGTCGAGCTCTGCTCGCTCACGCTCCAGCGGGACGACGCGTCGGTGGCGAACCTCGTCGCGTCCGGCCTGTTCGGCGACGGCGCGGCGGCGGTCGTGCTGGCGGGCGGCGCGCGCGCGAACGGCGCGGCCGGGCCCAGGATCGTCGCGACCCGCTCCGTCCTCTACCCCGACACGGAGTGGGTGATGGGCTGGGACGTCGTCGACTCGGGCTTCAAGGTGGTCCTCTCGGCGAAGGTCCCCGAGGTGATCGAGGCGCGCGTCGGCGCGGACGTCGACGCCTTCCTCGCCGAGCACGGCCTCGCCCGCGGCGACGTCCGCCACTGGGTGGCCCACACCGGCGGCCCGAAGGTGATCGAGGCGTTCCGGCGGGCCCTCGCGCTGCCCGAGGCCGCGCTCGCGCGCTCCTGGCGCTCGCTCCGGGAGGTCGGGAACCTCTCCTCCGCGTCGGTGCTGTTCGTGCTCGGCGACTTCCTCGACGCGCAGGACGCCCGCACGGGCGACGTCGGGCTCCTCGCCGCGATGGGGCCGGGGTTCTCCGCCGAGCTCCTCCTCCTCCGGTGGTGACGCCTTGACGCCCGCCGAGGCCGCCGTCGCACGGGAGATCGTCCGCCTCGCGCGGGAGCAGCTCCGGCTCGAGGGGGAGCCGCCGCCCGCGGACGAGCCGCTCGCCGAGCGGTTCGACTCGCTCGCCCTGCTCGGGCTCGTCGTGGCCGTCGAGGACCG
>JAHWYA010000239.1 GCA_020028115.1 Anaeromyxobacter sp. | reverse complement strand
CGACCGCGATCTCGAAGATCCCCACCGCCATCATGAAGGCGTGCGGGCTCACCGGCAGCAGGCGCGCCGCGAACGGCGAGAGGTAGGCCTGCCAGTCGGCGAGGAGGTTCGTGAACTTGTCGAGCCCGGCCACGATCGGGATGACCCCGAAGGTGATCCGCAGCGCCCAGTATGCCGTCTCCGTCCTGCGCTCTTCGTCCATCGTCGTCTCCAGTGAGTGGTCACGTCGCGTGACCGTGACGAAGAGGAGACGCGCGGACCGGGGGCGAGGTGACGCGCTCGCCCGGCGTAACCCTTCCCCGCCGCCGCGCATCCCTCTCGCCGAACCGCGAGGAGGCCAGTCGTGACCACCCCCCAGGAGCTCGTGACGAACCCGTCGCTCGACGACGCCCAGGTGGTCCGCCGCGTGCTGGCCGGAGAGCCCGAGCTGTTCGAGGTGCTCGTGCGCCGGCACGACGCGCGGGTGTACCGGACCGTGCGCGCGATCCTGCGCGACGAGGACGAGGCGGAGGACGCGATGCAGGCGGCCTGGGTGAGCGCCTACCAGCACCTCGGCGCGTTCGCGCACGCGTCCTCGTTCACGACGTGGCTCGTGCGGATCGCCGCGAACGAGGCGCTCGGGCGGCTCCGGAAGCGCTCGCACCTCGTGGCGGTGGACGACGGCGGCGAGGACGGAGGAGGACCGATGGACCTGCGTGCCGAGGACCCGGAGGAGCGCGCCGCCGCTCACGAGGCGATCCGGCTCGTGGAGCGCGCCGTCGACCAGCTCTCGGCGCCGTACCGCGCGGTGTTCGTGCTCCGCGACGTGGAGCAGCTCTCGACGGCCGAGACCGCGGAGGCCCTCGGCCTGGGCGAGGAGGCGGTGAAGGTCCGGCTCCACCGCGCCCGCGGCATGCTCCGGCGCGCGCTCGGCGAGGAGGTCTCGCGGGCGGCGCCCGAGGCGTTCCCGTTCCTCGCGCCGCGCTGCAACCGGATGGTCGCCCGCGTGATGGAGGCGGTCGCGGGATTGCGGCCCGGCGTCGCCTGACGGCGCGCTAGGCGTGCACCTTCGGCCGGCGGGGCTTGCCGAGGCGGCGGCCGTGTCCGGGAGCGCGCGCCGCCGCCGCCCTGAACAGGACCCGGCCGATGGCGTCGAGGAGCCCCTTCATGCCCTCGCCGGTGACGGCGGAGACGAGGTGGACCTCGACCGGCTTCTTGCGGCGGCCGAGGAGCTTCGCGAGCTTCTCGCCCGCGGCGCGCGCCTCCGGCACGTCGACCTTCGTCACCGCGATGATCTGCGGCTTCTTCGCGAGCTCCGCCGAGTAGAGCTCGAGCTCGCGGTCGATCGCGTCGAGGTCCGCCTTCGGGCTCCGCCCGGGCTCGGGGTTCGCGCCCTCGACGAGGTGGACGAGCACGCGGCACCGCTCGACGTGGCGGAGGAACTGGTGGCCGAGCCCGGCCCCGGCGTGCGCCCCCTCGATGAGCCCGGGGATGTCGGCGACGACGAAGCTCCGGTCGCGCCACCCCACGACCCCGAGGTTCGGCACGAGGGTGGTGAACGGGTAGTCGGCGATCTTCGGGCGCGCGCGGGAGATGACGCTGATGAGCGTCGACTTGCCGGCGTTCGGGTAGCCGACGATGCCGACGTCGGCGAGGAGCTTCAGCTCGAGGACGAGCTCGCGCTCCTCCCCGGGCGTGCCGTCCTGGGCGTAGCGCGGCGCCTGGTTGGTGGAGCTCGCGAAGTTCATGTTGCCGAGCCCGCCGCGGCCGCCCTTCGCGGCGACGAAGCGCTCGTCGGGCTTCCCGAGGTCCGCGAGCGCCTCGCCCGTCGCGGCGTCCTTCACGACCGTGCCGGGCGGGATGCGCAGGACGAGATCGTCGCCGTCGACGCCGTTGCAGTCCGAGCCCAGCCCGTGGCCGCCGCTCCGCGCCTTGTGCTCGCGCACGTAGCGGTAGTCGAGGAGCGTCGAGAGCTGCGGGTCGACGACGAGCACGACGTCGCCGCCGTTGCCGCCGTCACCGCCGGCGGGGCCGCCGCGCGGGATGAACTTCTCACGCCGCCACGCGACGGCGCCGTTGCCGCCGTCGCCGGCCTTCACGTGGATGCGGACCTCGTCGACGAACTTCATAACGGGGGGGCCTCCGCCCCCGCCTTCGCGGGTGGCTCCGTCCCCCCGAGGAGAGAGGGTAGCGCGTTCAAACGCAGAACGCCGCGGACCCGGAGGCCCGCGGCGCCCTCGTGTGCGCGTCCGCCGGGCCCTAGGCCTCGGGGACGATGGAGACGACGCGCCGATCGCCGCGCGTCCGCGAGTACTTCACCTGGCCGTTCACGAGCGCGAACAGCGTGAAGTCCTTGCCCATGCCGACGTTCGCGCCGGGGTGGACGAGCGTGCCGCACTGGCGGACGAGGATGCGGCCGGCCGCGACCTTCTCGGAGCCGTACACCTTGATGCCGCGGTGCTGCCCGGGGGAGTCGCGCCCGTTGCGCGAAGAGCCCTGTCCTTTTTTGTGAGCCATCTTTTCGCTCCGTCTGCCCGCGTGACTACGCGCGGACCTCGGTGATCACGACCTCGGTGAACGGCTGCCGGTGGCCGCGCTTCTTCGTCCAGCCTTCCTTCTTCTTGCGGAAGTGGATGACCTTCTTGTGCTTGGCCTGGCCGACGATCTCGGCCTCGACCGCGGCGCCGCCGACGATCGGGGTGCCGAGCCGGGGCTCGCCCTCGCCGCCGACGAGCAGCACGTCGAAGCTCAGCTTGCCGCCGACCTCGCCCACGAGCTTCTCGATCTTGATCCGGTCGCCCTTCGCGACGCGGTACTGCTTGCCGCCGGTCCGAATCACCGCGTACATCGCCTTCTCCTCGGATTTCTGGGAGGTCTTCGCCGAGTCGCGCCGCGCGGGCGCGCCCTCCGGCCCTCCGGAAGGGCGGTCATATACGATCCGGCGGGCCGGCGTGTCAAGGAATCCCGGGAGTTACCGCCGCCGCGGGGAAGCGCCCGTCCGCGGCCCGGATGTGTCCCTTGATCGTGGGGGCCGGATCGGTCGATCCTCCCCGGCCATGCGCACCCTCGCTCTCTGTCTGGCCGCCCTGATCGGACTCCCCGCCGTAGCCGAGGCCCAGGTCTCCGCGGGCATCCACATCAACCTCCCGGTCGTCCTTCCGCCGCTCGTCGTCGTCTCGCCGGGCGTGCAGGTCGTCCCCGAGTTCGAGGAGGAGGTCTTCTTCTCCGACGGGTTCTACTGGGTCCGCCGCGATGCCGGCTGGTACCGCTCCCGCTCGCACCGCGGCGGCTGGGTCGTCATCCCGGTCCGGTCGGTCCCGCCGCGCCTCGTCTCGCTGCCGCCCGGCCAGTACAGGCACTGGAAGGCCGAGAAGGCGGCCGCGAAGGCCGAGCGGAAGGCCGCGCGCGAGCGCGACCGCGACGAGGGCCACGGCAAGCACAAGAAGCACGGGAAGCACTAGCTCCTCCGCACGCGAGCCCGCGCCAGGGGCCGGCCGCTCCGGTGATCCGGGGCGCCCTTCGCGTTTCGTGCATCCCGGGCGATCGGCCTTCGCTCGACGGGTTGCGTCAACGAGGTGTTTGGCGCGGTTCGACGTCGCGCGCTGGTCCGATCGAGGGTCGGCGTTCCTCGCACCCCGCGCCAGGCGCTATCGCCGCGACGAATGACCACCCCTTTGCGTCCCGCACGAGAGGTACACGATTGCGCGAAAAGTCTGTACTCTGAGTGCGGTGAGGCCTCGATGAGCTCTTCCAGAGATGCCCCGAGCCGCGCGTCGCGCGGATTCGAAGGCGAGGTCGCCGGGCTCGGGCTGACCGACATCGTCCAGATCAACGCGCGGAACGGGTTCTCCGGGAGCATCCGCGTGCAGCACGGCGACGCCGCGGGCGTGATCTTCTTCCGCGAGGGCGACATCGTCCACGCCGAGCAGGGCGCGAAGAGCGGCGAGGACGCCTTCTGCGAGATCATCGGCTGGCAGGGCGGCCGGTTCAGCGTGGAGACGAACGTCGTCACCGCGCTCCGCACGATCCAGAAGCGCTGCGAGCACCTGCTCCTCGACGCCCACCGCGTCCTCGACGAGCGCGCGCGCACGCCATCGGCGCCGCCACGCGCGGCCCCCGAGCCGCCGAAGCGGGCAGGCGCGGAGGCGGCCGCCGAGCTCGCGAGGAACGTGCCGGGAGTCACCAACGCGGCGCTCCTCACGCGCACCGGGACGCGCATCGGCGCCCAGGGGTACGAGGGCGAGGTGCTCGCGGGGCAGGCGCTGTTCCTCGGGCTGTTCGCGGGCGAGATGGGCGCCGCCTTCGACGCGGGCGAGCTGCGGTCCGCGTCGGTGGAGGGCGTCCGCAGGCACCTGCTCCTCTTCGGCTCGAAGACGCACATGCTCGCCGTCCACGCGCGCCCGGACGCCGATCCGGGCGCCGTCGACGCCGCGGTGCGCGCGGCCCTCGCGAAGGGGAAGTGAGTGGGACCGGAGGCTCCAGTGGGCGCGATCCTGACGCAGCTCAACACGGTGCCGGGGGTCGTCGGCACCCTCGTGTGCGACGCCCGGGGGAAAGTCGTCGCCCACGAGTTCCCCGCGCGGTTCGACCCGGGGCGGCTGCAGCAGGCCGCCTCCGCGCTCGCCGACCGGGG
>JAHWYA010000238.1 GCA_020028115.1 Anaeromyxobacter sp. | reverse complement strand
CGGCACCGGCTCCTACGCCCCCGAGAAGGTCCTCACGAACGCGGACCTCGAGAAGCTCGTCGAGACGAACGACCAGTGGATCGTGGAGCGGACCGGCATCAAGGAGCGCCGGATCATCGCGGAGAACGAGGCGACGAGCGACCTCGCCTTGCGCGCCGCGCAGCGCGCGCTCGAGGACGCGAAGCTCGACGCGAAGGACGTCGAGATGATCGTCGTCGGCACCGTGACGGCGGACTATCCGTTCCCGTCGCTCGCGACGGTGCTGCAGGGCAAGCTCGGGAACAAGAAGGCCTTCGCCTTCGACGTCTCGGCGGCCTGCGCCGGCTCGATCTACGCGCTCGGGGTCGCCGACCGGTTCGTCGCGTCCGGCGCGGTGAAGAACGCCCTCGTCCTCGGCGCGGACGCGCTCACCCGCATCTCCGACTGGACCGACCGGAACACCTGCATCCTCTTCGGCGACGGCGCCGGCGCGATGGTCCTGAAGCCGACCGACGACCCGCGCCGCGGCATCCTCACGATCCGCCTGCACGCCGACGGCTCGCACGTCGGGATCCTGCTGCAGCCGGGCGGCGGGTCGAAGGACCCGATCTCGGAGAAGGTCGTCCGCGAGCGCTCGCACTTCGTGAAGATGAAGGGCGGGGAGGTCTTCAAGGTCGCCGTCCGCGCCCTCGAGGAGACCTGCCGCGAGGTGCTCGACGAGGAGAAGCTCGCGCCGGGCGACGTCACGTACGTCATCGCGCACCAGGCGAACAAGCGGATCCTGGACGCGACGCTCACGCGCCTCGGCATCCCCGCCTCGAAGTGCTGGATGAACCTCGAGAAGTACGGGAACACCTCCGCCGCGAGCGTGCCGATGACCCTCGACGAGGCGAACCGCGCCGGCTGGTTCAAGCCGGGCGACGTGATCCTGATGATGGCGATCGGCGGCGGCATGGCGTGGGGCGCCAGCATCGTCCGCTGGTGAGGAGAGGCGACGACGAATGGGCAAGCTCGCGTTCATCTTCCCCGGCCAGGGCTCGCAGGCCGTCGGCATGGGGAAGGACCTCCACGACGGGTTCCCCGAGGCGCGCGCCGTCTTCGAGGCGGTCGACGCCGCGCTCGGTGAGCCCCTCTCGCGCCTCTGCTTCGAGGGGCCCGAGGAGGCGCTGAAGCTCACCGCGAACACGCAGCCCTCGATCCTGACGGTCTCGACCGCCGCGGCCGCGGTCCTCGCGGCGCGCGGCGTCGTCCCCGACCTCGTCGCCGGCCACTCGCTCGGCGAGTACTCCGCGCTCGTCGCGGCGGGCGCGTGCGGCGCGGCGGAGGCCGCGAAGGCGGTCCGGGCGCGGGGGACGTTCATGCAGGAGGCGGTGCCGGCAGGCCAGGGCGCGATGAGCGCCGTCCTCGGCCTCGCGCCGGAGAAGGTCCGGGAGATCTGCGCCGCGGTCGCGGCCGAGACGGGCGGCGTCGTCTCGCCGGCGAACTACAACGAGCCGTCCCAGACCGTCATCGCCGGCGCCGCGGGCCCGGTCGAGCGGGCGGGGGTGAAGCTCAAGGAGGCCGGCGCGAAGCGGGTCCTGCCGCTCCCGGTGTCCGCCCCCTTCCACTGCGCGCTCATGGCGCCGGTGCGGGGCCGGCTCGAGCCCGTGCTCCGCGCGATCCCGTGGAAGCCGCTCGCGCGCCCCGTCGTCACGAACGTCGAGGGGAAGGCGAACGGGGACGTGACCCGCGTCGTGCCGCTCCTCGTCGAGCAGGTGACCGCCCCGGTCCGCTGGATCGAGTGCGTCGAGGAGCTCGTCCGGCAGGGCGTGACGCGGCTCGTCGAGGTGGGTCCCGGGAAGGTGCTGTCCGGGCTCGCGAAGCGCATCGACAAGTCCGTCGAGGTGTGGAACGTGGAGGACCGCGCCTCCCTCGACAAGACCCTCGCAGCCCTCGGGAAGTAGGAGATCGCCATGGCCTTCGACTTCAAGGGCAAGACCGTGCTCGTCACCGGCGCCTCGCGCGGGATCGGGCGCGCCATCGCCCTCGAGTTCGCGCGCGGCGGCGCGAGCGTCGCGCTGAACTACGCCGGCAACGCCGCGGCGGCGAACGAGGCGCTCGCGCTCGTGCAGCAGGCGGGCGCGGCGAAGGCGAAGCTCTACCAGTTCGACGTCGCGGATCCCGCGGCGTGCGCGGCGGCCGTCGAGAGCGTCGCGGCCGACCTCGGCGGGCCCCACGTCCTCGTGAACAACGCCGGGATCGCCATCGACCAGCTCGTCATGCGGACGAAGGACGAGGACTGGAACCGCAGCCTTCAGGTCAACCTCACCGGCAACTTCAACCTCATCCGCGCGGTGTCGCGGCCGATGATGAAGGCCCGCGGCGGCGCCATCGTGAACGTGACCTCGGTCGTCGGCGAGATGGGGAACGCGGGCCAGGCCGCCTACGCCGCGGCGAAGGCGGGGCAGATCGGCCTCACGAAGGCGGTCGCCCGGGAGCTCGCGTCGCGGAACATCCGCGTGAACGCGGTGGCCCCGGGGTACATCGACACGGACATGACCGCCGGGCTGCCCGAGGCGGCGAAGACGAAGTTGACGGAGATGATCCCGCTCTCCCGGCTCGGGACGGCGGCGGACATCGCGAGCGCGGTGGCGTTCCTCGCGAGCGATCAGGCATCGTACGTGACCGGCGAGGTCCTGCGGGTCAACGGCGGGATGTACATGTAGCCGCGGCCGTCCGCGCGGCACCACGGCAAGACCAACCACGGAGGAGGAAACATGTCGGCAACGATCGAGCAGAAGGTGAAGAACATCATCGCGGACCAGCTGGGCGTCGGCGAGGACGAGATCAAGATCACGTCGTCCTTCATCGAGGACCTCGGCGCGGACTCGCTCGACATCGTCGAGCTCGTCATGGCGATGGAGGAGGAGTTCGAGGTCGAGATCCCGGACGAGGAGGCGGAGAACATCAAGACCGTCCAGGACGCGGTGACGTACATCACCACCCACAAGAAGTAGGCGCGGAGCGTCCCCCGGGCCGGCCGGTCCGGGGGCGCGCCGTCGGCCGTGCGGGGGCGAGGCCGGGGGCCCGCCGCCGCGAAGGTTCGTCTCGTTCGAGGTGATTCATGAGCAGGCGTCGTGTCGTCGTCACCGGGCTGGGGCTGGTCTCGCCGGTGGGCATCGGGGTGGAGGAGTCCTGGTCCGCGCTCGTCGCGGGCAAGAGCGGGATCGGCCCGATCACGCTGTTCGACGCCTCGACGTTCCCGACCCGGATCGCCGGAGAGGTGAAGGGGTTCGATCCCGCCCAGTTCATGGACCGCAAGGAGGTCCGGCGCAACGACCGCTTCATCCACTTCGCGCTCGCCGCGGCGGACATGGCGGTGAAGGACTCCGGCCTCGACATGTCGAAGGAGGACCCCGACCTCGTCGGCTGCATCGTCGGCGCGGGCATGGGCGGCCTCGGCACCATCGAGGACGAGCACACGACCTTCACCGCGAAGGGCGTGAAGAAGATCGGGCCGTTCTTCATCCCGAGCCTCATCATCAACCTCGCGCCGGGCCAGATCAGCCTGAAGTACGGCATGAAGGGGCCGAACTTCTCGCCGGTCTCCGCCTGCGCGACCGGCAACCACTCCATCGGCGACGCGATGATCTACATCGAGCGCGGGATGGCCGACGTCATGGTCACCGGCGGCTGCGAGGCGACCATCACGCCGCTCGGCGTCGGCGGGTTCTGCGCCGCGCGCGCCCTGTCCGAGCGGAACGACGCGCCGGAGAAGGCGAGCCGGCCGTTCGACAAGAACCGCGACGGCTTCGTGGCCGGCGAGGGCTCCGGGATCCTGATCCTGGAGGAGTACGAGCACGCGAAGCGCCGCGGCGCGCGGATCTACGCGGAGCTGGTCGGCTACGGCGCGACCGCCGACGCGAACCACATCACCTCCCCGTCGCCGGAGGGGGAGGGTGGGCAGCGCGCGATGCGGATGGCGCTGCGCGACGCCGGCATCGGCCCGGAGCAGGTCGGGTACGTGAACACGCACGGTACGTCGACGCCGCAGGGCGACGTCGCCGAGTGCCAGGCCATCAACCGCGTCTTCGGCGAGCACGCCAGGAAGGGGCTCATGGTGTCGTCGACGAAGTCGATGACCGGCCACCTCCTCGGCGCCGCCGGCGGCCTCGAGGCGGTCGTCACCGTGATGGCGATCGCCCGCGGCGTCCTCCCGCCGACGATCAACGTCGACGAGCAGGACCCGCAGTGCCAGCTCGACGTGATCCCGAACCAGGCCCGCGAGCGGCGCGTCGACTTCGCGATGTCGAACTCGTTCGGGTTCGGCGGCACGAACGCGGTCGTCCTGTTCAAGCGCGTCTGACGCGACGGGCGGCCGCTCGCCCCAGCGTCCGGGGTCCCTCTTCGGGGTAATGCACCATAGGTGAATGCGAGCGGCCCGACCGGGCCTCGCTCGCACGCCTGCGGACGCCCCGCTCCGTGCGTACATTCGCCCGGGGAGGTTCCGTGACGCGATGGGGTAGCCCCGTCCGCGGGGCACCGGCGGACCCGAGCGTGGCGAGACACCGGCCCGAGCCGCGGGCATGGGTGCGGGGGCGTTCGGCCGCGGCGCCCGTGGTCCTGGCGCTCACCACCGTCGCGGCCGTCGCCGCGGCGGTGCTCGCCCTCCTCCCGGCCGCGCTC
>JAHWYA010000237.1 GCA_020028115.1 Anaeromyxobacter sp. | reverse complement strand
CGGCCGCGGACCACGATCCCGACGCCCGCGACCTCGCTCGCGATCCGGACGGGGAAGAGGGTCACCGTGATCCGGGCGTGCACCCCCCGGGCGCCGGGAGGCCCCGCGTCGATCACCTGGTCCGCCGCGCGGCCGGTCCGGAGGACCTCCCGCGCGGCCGCGAGCAGCGGGTCGGCGCGCGCCTCCGGGTAGATCTCGGCGGGAGAGCGGCCGCCGTGGGCGTCGAGCGCGATCCCGTCCACTCTCGCGAACTCCTCGTTCACCTTCGCGAACCGGAGGTCGCGGTCGAGCACCGCGAGCGCGACGGGCGCCGTCGCCCAGGCGCCGGACAGGAGCGCCGCGTTCGCGTCCGCCTCCGACCGCGCGCGGTGCGCGTCCTGGAACAGCCGCGCGCGCTCCAGCGCCTGCGCGCAGGGCTGCGCCACGAGGCGCAGGTACGTGCGGTCGTCCGGCTCGACGCGGCGAGCCTCGGCGAACACCGCCACGAGGGCCCCGAGGGCCTGGCCCGACGCGAGGAGCGGCACGACCGCCCACGCGCGCTCCTCCTGCTCGGCCCGCTCGCGCTCGAGGTGCGGATAGCGCTGCGCGATGTCCTCCGGCGACTCGAGCCAGATCGCGCGGCCCGTCCGGATCACCTCGGCGGCGGGCGTCGGCGCGTCCACCGCGACGGAGGTGCCCCGGGCGGCGGACGCCCGGCCGTGCCGGGCGAGGAGCGTGACGCCGTCCGGCCCGTCGATCCCGTGGACCTCCACCGCGCACGCGCCGAGCGCGCCGAGCGCCCGGAAGGCGCCGGCCGCGACCTCGCGCGGCGTCGTCGCGGCCGAGAGGGTCGAGGCCACCCCGAGGAGCTGCCGGAGCCGCTCGGCGAGCCGGTTCGACGCGTCGAACAGGCGCGCGCGCTCCGCCGCGGTCGCGCACTGGCGCGTCACCGTGAGGACGAAGTTCCGCTCCTCGTCGTCGAAGGCGCGCCCCTCCGGGAACTGGAGGCCGAGCGCGCCGCGGGCGCCGGCCGAGCCGACCGGGAGGGCCGCCCACGCGAGGGCGCCGCCGCGCCCGGCGAGCGCCGCGAGGTCCGGGTAGCGCGCCTCGATCTCCGCGCGGCTCGCGAGCCACTGCGGCTTGCCCGTGCGGTAGGCCTCCGCGACGGGGACGGGGTCGTCCGCGTGGACGCGGCGCCACCGCGTCGCGAACTCCTCGGAGAGGCCGACTCCGTGGACGAGCTCGAGCTCGCCGGGAGCGCGCTCCCAGTGGAGGGTGACCGCGCTCGCGTCCACGAGGGCGAGGCCGTGCTCGAAGACGACCCGCAGCACGTCCTCGCGCGTCTGCGCGGCGGAGAGCTCCTCGGACAGCACCTGCAGCCGCTCGAGGCGGTCGAGCCGGATGCGGGCGGGGTCTCGCCGGAGCCGGTCGAGGAAGGTCGCCACGCGCCGATGCTACCCCGACCGGACTCTCGCTGGGAGCCCGGTCCGCCCGGCTACTCCGTCGCGCCCTGCGAGGCGGGGGCGGCGGCGAGCTCCTGCACCACGACCGTCTTCACGTTCACGAACTCGCGGATCCCTTCCCGCGCGAGCTCGCGGCCGTACCCGGAGCGCTTCACGCCCCCGAAGGGGAGCCGCGGGTCGGAGGCGACCATCGCGTTCACGAACGTCGCCCCGACCTCGAGCTCGTCGATGAACCGGCGCCGCTCCGCCTCGTCGTTCGTCCAGACCGAAGACCCGAGGCCGAACGGGACGTCGTTCGCCACCGCGACGGCCTCGTCCAGGTCCTTCACGCGGTAGAGCATCGCGACCGGCCCGAACAGCTCCTCGCGGTAGGACGGCGACGAGCGCGGGATGCCGGCGAGCACGGTCGGCGGGTAGTACCACCCCTTCCCGCCCGCCGCCTTCCCGCCGAGGAGGAGGCGCGCCCCGTCCTTCACCGCGGCGTTCACTTGCTGCGTGAGCTTCTCGACCTCCGAGGAGGTGGCGAGGGGTCCGACGTCGGTGGCGGGGTCCATCGGATCGCCGACGCGGAGCGCCTGCATCCGCTTCACCATGTCGCGCTCGAACCGATCGTAGATCCGGTCGTGGACGACGAAGCGCTTCGCCGCGATGCACGACTGGCCGTTGTTGATGCACCGCGCGGTCACCGCCGTCGCGACGGCGACGTCGAGGTTCGCCGACGGCATCACGACGAAGGGGTCGGAGCCGCCGAGCTCGAGCACGGTCTTCTTGATCGCCTTCCCGGCCGCGGACGCGACCGCCGCGCCGGCCCACTCGCTCCCGGTGAGCGTCGCGGCCGCGACCCGGTCGTCCTCGACGATCCGCGCGACCCGGCTCGAGCCGACGAGCAGCGTCTGGAACGCGCCCTCCGGGAGCCCGGCGAGCCGGAAGACCTCCTCGATCGCGAGGGCGCAGGCCGGGACGTTCGACGCGTGCTTCAGCAGGCCGACGTTGCCGGCCATGAGCGCGGGCGCGGCGAAGCGGAAGACCTGCCAGAACGGGAAGTTCCAGGGCATCACCGCGAGGACCGGGCCGATGGGCAGGCACCGGACGAACGAGCGGGTGGCGCTCGCCTTCACCTCCTCGTCCGCGAGGAACCGCTCGGCGTTCTCCGCGTAGTACCGGCAGACCCAGGCGCACTTCTCCGCCTCGGCGACGGCCGACTTGAAGGTCTTGCCCATCTCGAGCGTCATCGTCCGGCCCCAGTGCTCCTTGCGCTGCTCGAGCACCTCGGCGGCCCGGACGAGGAGCGCGGCGCGCTCGGCGAACGGCCGGCGCCGCCAGCCGCGGAACGCCTCGGCGGCGCGGGCGAGCCTCGCCTCGAGCGCCGCGTCGGACAGCTCCTCGAAGGCGCCGAGCACCTCGCCCGTCGCAGGGTTCACGGAGGACATCGTCGCCATGGGGGCCCGCTCCTTGGTCGTCGGGGACGCCGTTTTCGATAACCTCTGGCGCCGTGAACGCTACCACGGCGACCGCGGTCGCGGCCGCGGCCGCGTGGACCTCCTCGTGGCGTCGAGCCCCCCGGGTTCTTCCTACGACCTCGCGACCGCGAGGCCGCGCCGGAACGCCTCCTCGTTCAGCGACACCTGTCCGCGCTTGCCGGCGAGCGCCTGCCGGAGGGCGGCGAGGAGCGACTCGGCCGGGAGCAGGCCGGTCGCGCCGACGAGCGCGCCGAGCGCCACGACGTTCTTCGCGAGCGGCTGGCCGAGCTCGCGCGCGATCTCGGTGGCGGGGACCGCGACCGCGTGCACGGACGGGTCGAGGACCGGCACCTCGCGGACGACCGAGCGGTCGTAGACGACGTATCCCCCCTTCCGCACCGCGGGGGCGAACCGCGCGACGCTCGGCGCGTTGAACGCGACGAGCACGTCGGGCGCGGCGACGTCGGGGGAGAGCACCTCCTTCGACGCGATCCGCACGTCGGCGAACGACGTGCCGCCGCGCGACTCCGGCCCGTACGACGGGATGTGCGTCGCGTCGAACCCCTCGTTCACGGCGGTCCTCGCGAGGAGCATCGCCGCGGTCTGCGCGCCGTCGCCGCCGGCCCCGGCGACCTTCACGCCCACGTCGTCGCCGAAGGCGGCGGGGAGCCCGGTCGCGAAGCGCGGGGGCGTGTCGCCGCCCGCGCCGATGGCGGCGAGCAACCGGTCCGGGTCGAACGTCGGCGTGCGGAACGCCTTCGCCCAGGCGGAGGGCGGCAGGTCCTTCTTCACCCCGAGCGGGAAGACCGGCAGCATCTTCTCCTGCACCCAGCGCTCCGCCTCCTGCGGCGTGAGCTTGAGGTGCGTCGGGCACTCCGCGAGCACCTCGACGAACGCGTAGCCCGCGTTCTCCTTCTGGAGCGCGAGCGCCTTCTCGATCGCCTTCGCGGCGCGGCGCCGCTGCTTCGCGTCGAACAGCGCGACCCGCTCGACGTAGACCGGCCCGTCGAGCGAGGCGATCATCTCGGCGAGCTTGAGCGGCGTCCCCGCCATGACGTCGCGCCCGGCGGGCGTCGTCGTGGTCTTCTGGGCCATGAGCGTGGTCGGCGCGAGCTGGCCGCCGGTCATGCCGTAGACCGCGTTGTTCACGAAGATGACCGCGATCGGGATCCCGAGCTGGGCGGCGAACAGCCCCTCGAGGAGGCCGATCGCGCCGAGGTCCCCGTCGCCCTGGTAGGCGAGCACCACGGCGTCGGGGTTCGCGAGCTTCTGGCCGACCGCGACCGCGGAGGCGCGGCCGTGGGCGGCGGACGTGTTGCCGACGTCCATGTAGTAGTAGAGGAAGACGCCGCAGCCGACGGGGGAGACCGCGACCGTCCGGTCCTGGATCCCGAGCTTCTCGATCGCGTCGGCGAGGTAGCGGTGGATGAGGCCGTGGCCGCACCCGGCGCAGTAGTGGGTCGAGTGGGCCTTGAGCCCGGTCGCCTTGTCGTGCCGCTCGAACCGCTCGTAGAAGACGCTCACGCCGCCACCTCCCCCGGCGCGCCGCCCCGGGCCGCGCGCACGATCTCCGCCTGCGTCGGAAGCACGCCCCCGAGCCGCCGCACGTGCGAGATCGGCACCGGGCGCGCGTTCGCGTGCGAGAGGGCGAGCCGGAGCTCGTCCTCGATCTGGCCGTCGCTCGCCTCGACGACGACGATCCGCCGGGCGCGCTCGAGGTGGGGCAGGAGCGCGTTCACCGGG
>JAHWYA010000236.1 GCA_020028115.1 Anaeromyxobacter sp. | reverse complement strand
CTCGCCGTGCTCGCCGGGTTCGACGTGCCCCGGGGGCGCGCGGTCTGGCGCGCGTCGGGCGGGCGGGGACCGCTCCGGCCCTCGCTTCGCGGCGCCGGGCGGCTCGTGCGCCTCGCCCTGCCGCTCGGCGTCGTCATGATGCTCGCGTCGCTCGGCGCGAACGTGCCGCGATACTTCGTCGAGCACCGCCTCGGGATCCGCGAGCTCGGCGTCTTCTCCGCCGTGAGCTACCTCCTCGTGGTCGGCCTCACCGCGGTCGGCGCCCTCGGCCACTCCGCGGCCCCCCGGCTCGCCCGCCACCACCTGGCCGGCGATCGCGACGGCTTCGTCCGCCTCATGGCGCGGCTCCTCGCGCTCGCCGCGTTCCTCGGCGTGGCCGGGGTCGCGGTGGCGGCGGTCGGCGGCGGCACCCTCCTGCACGTGCTCTACCGGGCGGAGTATGCGCAGGCGCAGCCGGTGCTCGTCGTCACCATGATCGCCGGCACCGCGGCGTTCATGGGATCCGCGCTCGACTACGGGCTCACGGCGGCGCGCAGCCTGCGGGCGCAGGCGCCGCTGTGGATCGCGATGGTCGCCGGGACCGCCGCCGCGTGCGCCGTGCTCGTCCCGCGCTACGGGCTCGTGGGCGCCGCGATGGGCACCGGCGTCGGCTACGTCGTCCAGGGGGCGGGCGCGCTGTGGCTCCTGCTGCGCGCCCTCCCGCGCCGAGGAGGCGCCGCATGACCGCGACCACGCCGGCGGCCCCGCAGGTGACGGTGGGGCTGCCCTTCCTGAACTGCGCGGCCACGCTGCGCGACGCCATCCGGTCCGTCTTCGCTCAGACGCGCGGCGACTGGGAGCTCATCCTCGTGGACGACGGCTCGACCGACGCCTCGGGCCGGATCGCCGCGGCGGTGAGCGACGCGCGTGTCCGCGTCGTCTCGGACGGCGTGAACCGCGGGCTCGTCCACCGGCTGAACCAGATCGCCACGCTCGCGCGCGCGCCGTACCTCTGCCGGATGGACGCGGACGACGTGATGCACCCGCGGCGGCTCGAGGCGCAGCTCGCGTTCCTCGCCGCGCACCCGGACGTGGACGTGGTGGGATCGCGCTCGTTCTCGATCGACGACGACGGGCTCGTCCGCGGCCTGCGCATCGCGGCGACCCAGGAGGACGTCGCCTCCCCCGCGTTGGTGCTCGCCGCGGCGCGCCTCCTCCACCCGAGCGTGATGGGCCGGACCGCGTGGTTCCTGGCGAACCCGTACTCGCCCCGCTTCGTCCGCGCCGAGGACCACGAGCTGTGGTGCCGGACGCTGCCCCACTCGCGCTTCGCCGTCGTGGGCGAGCCGCTCCTCTACTACCGCGAGCCGTCCCGGCCGAGGGTCGGCAGCTACGTCCAGAGCTGCCGCACCGATCGGGAGATCTACCGGGTGTACGGGCCCGCGATCGTCGGGCGCACGGGGACCGCGGCCAACATCGTCCGGTCGTTCGCGAAGGAGGCGGCCTACCGCGTCGCGGCGGGGATCGGCCTGACCGGCTGGCTCGCCGCCCGGCACGCCCTGCCGCTCGCCGCCCACGACCGCAACCGCGCGGTCGCCGTGCTGGAGCGCGTCCGCCGGACCGCCGTGCCGGGCTGGGCGGTCTGAGCGACGATCGGAGACCTACGCGCGTCCGAGCGCGAGCGGCGACGCCGCGCGAGTCATCGAGGCGAGCGAGAGCACGAGCAGCATCAGCAGCACGTACACGTTCCCGTAGAGGAACGCCTCGCTGTAGACGTGCAGCAGGATGCTCGCGAGCACCCCGAGCATGACCCAGTCCCGGCCGCGCGCGATCTCGACGAGCGTCGTCGCCCAGACCGTGGCGAGCAGGAGCAGCCCCACGGCGCCGATCTCGGCGAGGAGGCTCAGGTACGAGTTGTGCGCGGTGAGCCACGCGTGCGTGTCGTGGTCGATGCGGGCGGTCTGCCGGAACCCGACCCCGAAGAGCTCGCGGAGCGGGTGGGCGCGGGCGTACTGCTCGAGCACCTCCTCGCCGAAGGTGACGCGCTCGGTGTAGTCCCTCGTGAGCTCGCCCCACACCTCCTGCGTCTGGAGGGTGAAGACGAGGGACGCGCCGAGCGCGAGCGCGAGCAGGAAGTCGCGCGCGCTCGCCGTCCCTGCGAAGCGGGCGACGAGGATGACCGTCGCCGCGAGCAGGTACGCGAGCCACCCGCTCTTCGACTGCGACCAGAACAGCGCGACGAGGAGCGGCGCGACCGTGAGCAGGCGCGAGAGGGGGAGCGCGGCCCGCCGCTCGAACGTCGCGAGGATCCCCGTCACGGCCATGACGCCCGCGAACCCGTTGGGACTGCCGAGCGTGCCCGTCGCCCGGTAGACGCCGAGCCCGAAGCGGTCCTCGTACCATGCCCCCACGTCGTAGATCGGCCCGTGGAACGCCGACACCATCCCGAGCCCCGCCTGGACGAGCGCCAGCACGAGCAGCGACCGGACGACCCGCGATCGGGCGTCGGGGAGCCGCTGCAGATCGAAGAGCACCGACGCGAACGCCGCGAAGTACGCGGCCCACTGCACCTCCATGAGGAAGACGACCAGGTTCCGCTCGCCGGCGAGGTAGTAGAGCGCGTGCAGCGCCACGTACGCCGTCACCGCGAGGGTCACGAGGCCGTACGGCGTGCGCCCGCTCGGGATCCGGCCGCGCAGGCGGAGGAAGCGCCACGGCAGGTACGCCGCCGCGAGGACGACGGCCGGGGAGACGCTGCTGCGCGCCCCGGTGAACCCGAGCGCGAGCGGCGGCGCGAACAGGACCGCGACGACCATCGCGATCCACCAGCGGAACGCGCTCCGTCCCGTGCGGCAACCCGCGCAGCGGCACCTGCGCCCGTCGTGCCCGACCCCGGCGTCGCTCGTAGTCATGCGTCCGTCGGGAATCTGGGCACCGCACGACCCACCGCCCGCTCGCCGATGGGTTCACCCGACGAAGGCCCCTCCCTCGGATCGCCGGGCGCGCGCCGCACCACGGCGGTGCCGCCCCACGCGGCGCGCCGGGACCCCCGCCCAGATCTCGCCCGGCCCCACGCGCGCGCCCTTCGAGAGCACCGCGCCGGCGGCGATGATCGCGCCGTCGCCGATCGTGCACCCCGGAAAGACCACGGCCATGAGGCCGATCGTGACGCGGCTCCCGATCCGGATCGGGGCGGTGACGAGCTGCCCCCGCTCCGCCGAGTGGCAGACGAGGGTGACGTCTCCGCCGATGACGGTGTCGTCCCCGATCTCGATGAGGTTCTGATCGGCGACGACGCCGGTGTTGATCTGCACGCGCTTCCCGATCCGGGCCCCCATGAGCCGGTGGTACAGCGGGAGGAACGGCGTCACCCGGATCCAGTTCACGAACGCGAAGCGCAGGACGAGCGTGAGCGCGTTGTAGCTCGCCCAGCGCCACGCCCCGACGGAGAAGTAGGGGAACCTGCCCACCGGCGTCCCGCGCGCGAGCGTGACCCAGCGCGCGACCGGCAGGACGACGAGGAGCGCGAGCCCGAACGTGAAGTAGCCCGCCGTCGCGGCCGCGCCGAGCCCCGCCGCGCGGAGGAGCCCGCCGGGTGGGAGCCGCGCGGAGGCCCAGTCGAAGAGCGCGATCGCCGGCGCGAGGGCGATCCCGCAGAGGACGATGACCTCGGCGAACAGCGCGAGGGTCAGGACCAGCTGCAGAGGGGTGAAGAGCCGCGCCTTCCAGCCGTCCGGCATGGGCGTCCTCCTGCCGGCGAGGCGCCGGACGCCCCATCGTCTCCATTTGCGCGGCGGACCGCCACCCCGGACGCGGGCGGGCGAGGAGCCCACCCGCGCCGGGACGATCCTTCACGCGCTCCTGGCGCGCTTGTACTCGTACCGGTGGTAGCGGCCGTGCCGGCCGGGCCGGACGTCGTTCAGGATCGCGCCGCCCACCTGCGCGCCGTTCTGCGAGAGCCGCTTCACGGACAGGGCGATCTCCTCGACCGGGTGCTCGCCGGCGCGGAGGACGAGGAGGTTCAGGCCCGCGTGGCGGGCGACGAGCGCCGGGTCGGTGACGGCCAGGATGGCCGGCGTGTCCACGATGACGACGTCGTACCGCCTCCCGGCCTCCGCGAGCAGCTCCTGGAACTTCGGGCTCTCCAGGATCGCGGTCGGATCGTCCGCGAGCTCGCCCGCCGGGAGGAGGTCGAGCCCCTCGGTCCCCGTCGGGCGGAGGGCCGCGTCCAGCGGCGCGGTCCCGCCGACCACCTCCGAGACGCCCGGCGCCCGCTCGAGGCCGAACTCGCGGTGCAGGCGGCCGCGCCGCAGGTCCGCGTCGACGAGCAGCACCTTGCGGCGCGGCGACGCGAGGAGGAGCGCCAGGTTGACGCACACGAAGGACTTCCCGACGCCGGGCGCGGGGCCGCCGATCGCCACGACGTTGTTCCGCGCCGCGCGCAGGGCGGCGCCGAGGTTCGTGCGGAGCGTGCGCAGCTCCTCGACCGCCGAGTCGCCCGGGTGGACCGCCGAGAGCGCGGCGGGCCGCTCGCCCGTGATCCTGCGGCGCAGCGCGCGCGCGAGGGAGGCCTCGGTGCCCGTGTGCGGCACCGTCCCGAGGACGGGGAGCCCCGTGGCCGCCTCGACGAGCGCGGCGTTCCCGGCGCCGCCGACCCGGCTGCGGACGACCACGACCGC
>JAHWYA010000235.1 GCA_020028115.1 Anaeromyxobacter sp. | reverse complement strand
AAGATCAACGTGATCAAGGAAGTCCGCGCGATCACTGGCCTCGGTCTCAAGGAGGCGAAGGATCTCGTGGAGGGCGCCCCGAAGGACGTGAAGGCGAGCATTCCGAAGGCCGAGGCCGAGGAGATCAAGAAGAAGCTCGAGGCCGCCGGCGCGAAGGTCCAGGTCAAGTAGCGAGCCGTCGTGTGCACGGTGGGGCCGCGTTGCAAGCGGCCCCGCCGTGCACCACGTTGGATTCTTTGACGGGCGAGGGCAGAGCCGTTACAAACCCCAATCCCTTTCATGACCCGCGTACCACCGACCCGACGGTCGGACAGGTAGCCGGCCTCACGGCCGGCTAGACCCTTTTGTAGCGGGGCAACGAGGGGAGAGGACCGCACTCGACATGGCGACGACGATCCAGAACAATTTCCGCGTTCGGCGAAACTTCGGTAAAATCAACAAGATCGCCGAGATCCCTAACCTCATCGCCATCCAGAAGCACTCGTACGACAAGTTCCTTCAGGCCGACGTCCCGCCCGAGAAGCGCGACGACACCGGCCTGCAGGGGGTCTTCAAGTCCGTCTTCCCCATCAAGGACTTCAACGAGACGTCGTCGCTCGAGTTCGTGAGCTACCACCTCGAGAAGCCCAAGTACGACGTGGACGAGTGCCACCAGCGCGGGATGACGTTCTCCGCGCCGATCAAGGTGGTCGTCCGCCTGGTCGTCTGGGACAAGGACGAGGAGACGGGCGCGCAGTCGATCCGCGACGTCAAGGAGCAGGAGGTCTACTTCGGCGAGATCCCGCTCATGACGGAGAACGGGACCTTCATCATCAACGGGACCGAGCGCGTCGTCGTCTCGCAGCTGCACCGGTCGCCGGGCGCCTTCTTCGACCACGACAAGGGCAAGAGCCACTCGTCGGGCAAGCTCCTCTACAACGCCCGGATCATCCCGTACCGCGGCTCGTGGATCGACTTCGAGTTCGACCACAAGGACATCCTCTACGTGCGCATCGACCGCCGCCGGAAGCTGCCGGCCACGGTGCTCCTGCGCGCTCTCGGCGCCACGCCCGACACGGCCAAGAAGGATCCGGTCGAGTTCCACGGCACCGCCGAGGAGATCCTCAAGTACTACTACGACACCGAGACGATCCGGATCGAGGGGAAGGGGAAGTTCGACAAGGACCTGAACCCCGACCTCCTCAAGGGCCAGCGCGCGACGCGCGACATCCGCGATCCGAAGACGAACGAGGTGATCGTCAAGAAGAACCGGAAGTACAGCGAGAGCGCGATCAAGAAGCTCCAGGCGGCGAAGATGAAGTCGCTGCCGGTCGAGCCGGAGGAGGTCTACACCAAGGTCTCCGCCGAGGACGTCGTCGACGAGGCGACCGGCGAGGTGCTCCTCGAGGTGAACGAGGAGGTCACGGAGGCCAAGGTCGAGGAGCTCCGGAAGCGGAACATCTCCGAGTTCAAGGTCCTCTTCATCGACAACCTGAACGTGCTCCCGTCGCTCCGCGACACGCTCATGCAGGACAAGATCTCCACGCCCGAGGAGGCGATCATGGAGATCTACCGCCGCCTGCGCCCGGGTGATCCGCCGACGCCGGAGACGGCGACGAACCTCTTCGTCAACCTGTTCTTCAACGCCGAGCGGTACGACCTCTCGAAGGTCGGCCGGCTCAAGCTCAACTACAAGTTCGGGATCGAGGAGCCGCTCGACAACTCGGTCCTCACGAAGCGCGACATCCTCGAGGTGGTCCGCTTCCTCATCGACCTCAAGAACGGCTCGCCGAACAAGGACGTCGACGACATCGACCACCTCGGCAACCGCCGCGTCCGCGCGGTGGGCGAGCTGCTCGAGAACCAGTACCGCATCGGCCTCGTCCGGATGGAGCGCGCGATCAAGGAGCGCATGAGCCTCCAGGAGATCGAGACGCTCATGCCGCACGATCTCATCAACGCGAAGCCGGTCACCGCGGTCATCAAGGAGTTCTTCGGGTCCTCGCAGCTGTCGCAGTTCATGGACCAGACGAACCCGCTCTCCGAGGTCACGCACAAGCGGCGGCTCTCGGCCCTCGGGCCGGGCGGCCTCACCCGCGAGCGCGCGGGCTTCGAGGTCCGCGACGTCCACTCGACGCACTACGGCCGCATCTGCCCGATCGAGACGCCGGAAGGCCCGAACATCGGCCTCATCGCGTCGCTCTCGACCTACGCGCGCGTGAACGAGTACGGCTTCGTCGAGACGCCGTACCGCAAGGTGGAGAAGGGCCGCGTCACCGACGACGTCACCTTCTACTCCGCGCTCGAGGAGGAGAAGCACATCATCGCCCAGGCGAACGCCCCGGTGGACCGCAAGGGCGCCTTCGAGGGCAACACGGTCTCGTGCCGGAAGGAGGGCGAGTACATCCTCGCCAAGCCGGACGAGGTCGACCTCATGGACGTGTCGCCGAACCAGCTCGTGTCGGTGGCCGCGTCCCTCGTGCCGTTCCTCGAGAACGACGACGCGAACCGCGCCCTCATGGGCTCGAACATGCAGCGCCAGGCCGTCCCGCTCCTGCGGACCGCCGCGCCGCTCGTCGGCACCGGGATCGAGTCGATCGTCGCCCGCGACTCCGGCGTGACCGTCGTCGCGAAGCGCGACGGGGTCATCCAGTCGGTGGACGCCGGGCGCATCGTCGTGAAGGCGGACGTGCAGAGCTCGACGACCGACGTCGCGAACGAGGTCGACATCTACAACCTCATCAAGTACCAGCGGTCGAACCAGAACACCTGCATCAACCAGAAGCCCATCGTGAAGCCGGGCGAGCGGGTGAAGAAGGGCGACGTCATCGGCGACGGGCCCGCGACCGAGATGGGCGAGCTCGCCCTCGGCCAGAACGTGGTCGTCGCGTTCATGCCGTGGCAGGGCTACAACTTCGAGGACTCGATCCTCCTCTCGGAGCGCCTCATCAAGGAGGACGTGTTCACGTCGGTGCACATCGAGGAGTTCGAGTGCGTCGCGCGCGACACGAAGCTCGGCAAGGAGGAGATCACCCGCGACATCCCGAACGTCGGCGAGGAGGCCCTGAAGGACCTCGACGAGTCGGGCATCGTCCGCATCGGCGCGGAGGTGAAGCCGGGTGACATCCTCGTCGGCAAGATCACGCCGAAGGGCGAGACCCAGCTCTCCCCCGAGGAGAAGCTCCTGCGGGCGATCTTCGGCGAGAAGGCGGGCGACGTCCGCGACAGCTCGCTGCGCGTCCCGCCGGGCGTCTCCGGCACCGTGATCAACGCGAAGGTCTTCAGCCGCAAGGGCGTCGAGAAGGACGAGCGCGCGAAGGCCATCGAGGAGATGGAGGAGGCGAAGCTCCTCAAGGACCAGAACGACGAGATCCGCATCATCCAGGACTCGGCGTTCCAGAAGATCCGCAAGCTCCTCGTCGGCAAGGAGGTCACCGGCCGGCTCGTCGACGACAAGGGCACCCAGCTCCTCAAGAAGGGCGACGTCATCGACGACGCGCTCCTCGACACGGTGCCGCAGCGCTACTGGGGCGAGATCGCCGTCGTCGGCGACGTCCAGGACCTCGTGCGGAAGATCGTCGAGAACTTCGACGAGCAGCGCGAGCTCGTGAAGCTCCTGTTCGGCGAGAAGATCGGCCGCCTGAAGAAGGGCGACGAGCTGCCGCCGGGCGTCATCAAGATGGTGAAGGTGTACGTCGCCATCAAGCGCAAGCTCGCCGTCGGCGACAAGATGGCCGGCCGCCACGGCAACAAGGGCGTCGTCTCCCGCGTGCTCCCCGAGGAGGACCTGCCGTACCTCGAGGACGGCACGCCGGTCGACATCGTCCTGAACCCACTCGGCGTCCCGTCCCGCATGAACGTCGGGCAGATCCTCGAGACGCACCTCGGCTGGGCGGCGAAGAACGTCGGCGCGCGGCTCCAGGACATGCTCGAGAAGAACTTCGGCCCCGACCAGCTCCGCAAGAAGCTGAAGAAGGTGTTCGAGGGGACCGAGAGCCCGGGCAACGAGCGGCTCGTCCAGCTCATCGACGAGCTGCCCGAGCGCGAGCTGCCCAAGCTCGCCGCGAAGCTCAAGAACGGCATGCACGTCGCGACGCCGGTGTTCGACGGCGCCCGCGAGGACGAGATGAAGACCCTCATGGTCGAGGGCTCGGCCACGATGCAGTCGATCCTCTTCGACGGCCGCACCGGCGAGCCGTTCGACCAGGACGTCACCGTCGGCGTCATGTACATGCTGAAGCTGCACCACCTCGTGGACGAGAAGATCCACGCCCGGTCCATCGGGCCGTACTCGCTCGTCACGCAGCAGCCGCTCGGCGGCAAGGCGCAGTTCGGCGGCCAGCGGCTCGGCGAGATGGAGGTCTGGGCGATGGAGGCCTACGGCGCGGCCTACTCGCTCCAGGAGTTCCTCACGGTCAAGTCGGACGACGTGGTGGGGCGCACGCGGATGTACGAGGCCATCGTCAAGGGCGAGAACACCCTCGAGTCCGGCCTGCCCGAGTCGTTCAACGTGCTCATCAAGGAGATGCAGAGCCTGGCTCTGGACGTGGAGCTGCTCGAATCGCCGGAGGCGCAGCGGGAGCGGGAGATGCAGGAGGCGGCAGCAGCCGCTGGCGATCCGCTCGCGCCGCGCCAGGAGAAGAAGACCGCGTGAGGATGGCTACAGGCTGCAGGCTCCGGGCTACAGCTGGCCCG
>JAHWYA010000234.1 GCA_020028115.1 Anaeromyxobacter sp. | reverse complement strand
CCTCCTCGGCGGCGAACGGGGCGCCCGTCCGCTCGGCGTCTCCACTCGCAGGCCCCGCGGCCGCCGAGGCGCGGCCGAGCCAGGGCGCGGTCCGGAGCGCCGAGGCGACCGCGTGGGAGATCGCGTCCTGCACCTCGCGCGGCTCGGCGAAGCGGACCTCGTGCTTCTGCGGGTGGACGTTCACGTCGACGCGGCCGAGCGGCACCTCGAGGAACAGCACCGCGGCCGGGTGACGGCCCGCGGGCAGCGAGCCCGCGAACGCGCGGAGCACGGCGTGGGCCGCGCTGCGGTCGCGCACCCAGCGGCCGTTCACGAACAGGTAGACGGACCGCGCCGTCGCCTCCGAGTGATCCGGAGAGCAGACGACCCCGCGGACGCGGACCCCGCCCCGCTCCGCGTCGACCGCGACGAGGTGGCGCGCCGCCTCGCGGCCGAGCGCGTGGACCGCGCGCTCCCCGAGCGGCTCCCCGGCCCGCGCCGCGAGGGCGAGGCGGCCGCCGGAGCGGAGCGAGAAGGACACGTCCGGCCGCGCGAGGGCGAGCCGGACGACGGCCTCCGTGACGTGACCGGCCTCGGCCGGCCCGGAGCGCATGAACTTCCGCCGCGCGGGCGTGTTGAAGAAGAGGTCGCGCACCTCGATGGTCGTCCCGCGCGGCCGGCCGACGCCCGCCACGTCGCGCACGGCGCCGCCCTCCACGTCGATCCGGGTCCCCTCGCCGTCCTCGGCCGGCGCGGTGTCGAGGCGGAACCGCGAGACGGAGGCGATGGCGGGGAGCGCCTCGCCGCGGAAGCCCATCGTGGCGATCGCGGCGAGCCCCGCCGCGTCGCGGAGCTTCGAGGTGGCGTGGCGCTCGAGCGCGAGCACCGCGTCGTCGCGGGCCATCCCGGAGCCGTCGTCGGCGACCCGGACGAGCGCGAGGCCGCCCTCCTCTACGTCGATCGCGACCGAGCGCGCGCCGGCATCGAGGGCGTTCTCGACGAGCTCCTTCACCACGGACGCAGGCCGCTCGACGACCTCGCCCGCCGCGATCTGGTTCACGAGCCCCGGGGGAAGGACGTGGATGCGCGCCATCGGGGGACTTCGTAGCACGGGGGACCGACTCCCGTCGGACCGGGTGTGCGGCCCCGATTCGACGTTTGACGCCCTCGCGGGTCGGTTCTATGACGGTCGACATGGCGGGAGGGCGGAGCACGAGGAAGCCGGGCGGGAAGCCCCGGGCGCGGAAGCCCGCGCTGGGGAACGATCCGTTCGAGCGGGGAGCGGCGGTGAGGGAGACCCCCGTTCGTCCTGAGCGTGGCGTCGCCGGAGGCGACGCGGAGTCGAAGGACGCCGCGGCCGGAGACCGGAAGCCGGAAGCCGCAATCGCAACCGCATCCGCATCAGCAACCGCTGACCGCGGCCGCGGGAGCCTTGCGGCTCTGGAAGCTGAAGCCAGGGTCGCGCTCTCGAAGCTCCTTCCCGTCCTCAAGGAACGCCTTGGCACCGTCGCCGAGCTCGTGCGCCTCCTCGAGCCGCCGGAGCGGCTCGACAGGTTCGGGATGGATCCGCGCTTCGCCGAGCGGCTCGCCCCGGTGGTCGAGTTCTTCTACTCCACGTGGTGGCGCGTCCAGGTCCGCGGCATCGACGCGGTCCCCGCCGCGGGCCCCGCCCTCGTGGTCGCGAACCACGGCGGGCTCGTCCCCTGGGATGCGTTCGTGCTGCGCCACGCGCTCCGGCGCGAGCACCCTGCGCACCGCGAGCTCCGGCCGCTGCTCGACGACCGCGAGTGCGCCCTCCCCGTCGTCGGCCCCGCCGCCCTCCGCGCCGGCGCCGTCCGGGCGAGCCCCGAGACCGCCGGGCGGATCCTCGCGGCGGGGGAGGTGCTCGGGGTGTTCCCGGAGGGGAGCGCCGCCGCGCGCAAGCCGTGGCGCGACCGCTACTCCCTCATCCAGTTCGGCCGCGGCGGGTTCGTGAAGGTGGCGCTCCGGGCGCGCGCGCCCATCGTCCCCTGCGCGATCGTCGGCAGCGAGGAGGCTTCGGCCGGCATCTCGCGGACGGGGTGGCTCGCGGAGCGGCTCGGGGTCCCGCTCCTCGCGGCGAACCCGGCCCTCCGGCTCGCCCCGGCGGCCCTCCTGCCCCTGCCCTCGCGCTGGTCCCTCCGGTTCGGCGAGCCGATCGACGTCGCGCAGCACCCGCCCGCCGCGGCGGACGATCCCTCCGTCGTCAACGCGCTCGCCGAGCGGGTGCGCGCCGCGATCCAGGCGATGCTCGACGAGGACGTCGCGTCCCGGACTTCGGTCTTTCTCTAGGCCAGCACGAGCGCGGGGTCGGGCTTCGCCGCGCCGGCGAGCTCGTCCCGGTACTGCTCGAACCCTGGCCGCCCCAGCAGCCCCTGCGCGTACCGCTTCCCCGCCTCGACCCCGGGCTGGTCGAACGCGTTCACGCCGTAGAGCCCGCCCGCGTACGCCGTCGCGAGCTCGAGGAGCATGAGCAGCTCGCCCATGGCGCGCGCGTCGAGGCGCGGCAGCGTGATCGAGATCGTCGGCCGGCCCGCCTTCCGGAGCGCCGCGTCCGTCGCGCGCCGCTCCGCCTCGAGGAGCTCGCCCATCGTGTGGCCGTCCAGGTAGGCGATCTCGCCGAACCGTCGGTAGCCCTCCGGGACGGAGAGCGAGAGGTCCGCGCGCGGCGACGCCACCCGCACGAGCGTCACGACCTTGTCCTGCGGCCCCTCGACCATGAGCTGCAGCGACGAGTGCTGATCGGTCGCGCCGACCGCGCGGAACGGGGTCGGGCCGACGTCGGGCCGCTTGCCGAGCGACTCCGCCCAGAGCTGGACGAACCAGTCGCCGGTGTCGCGGAGCGCGTCGGCGTAGGGCATGAGGACGTGGATGCGGCGGCCGCGGCGGCGATCCATGAGGTGGAGCGCCGCGGCGTAGAGGAGCGCCGGGTTCCCGAGGACGTCGCCCGTCCGGCAGCGCGCCTCCATGGCCGACGCGCCGGCGAGGAGCTCCGCGACGTCCACGCCCGCCGCAGCGGCGGGGAGCAGGCCCACCGCGGAGAGCGCGCTGAACCGGCCGCCTACGTTCGCCGGCACCGGGAGCGCGCGCAGCCCCTCCGCGCGCGCGATCTCGCGGAGCGCGCCCTTCGCCGGATCGGTGACGAGGACGCAGCGCTCGCGGTAGCCCTCCTCACCGAACCGCGCGATGCAGCGCGCGCGCAGCGCGAGGTGCTGCGACATCGTCTCCGCCGTCCCGCCCGACTTGGTGACGGTCGCGAAGCAGGTATCGGCGAGGTCGAGCGTGCCGAGGAGCGCCTCGAACGTCGCGGGGTCGGAGTTGTCCGGGAAGAAGATCCGCATCGCCCCGCGCCGCTCGCGCGGGAGCAGGTTGTGGAACGGGTGCGCGAGCGCCGACACGATGGCGCGCCCGCCGAGCGACGAGCCGCCGATGCCGAGGACGAGGAGGTTCTCGAAGCGCCCGCCGAGGTCCTTCGCGAGCCGCTCCGTCGCGTCCGCGGTGGCGGCGTCGGCGGGGAGGTCCGCGAACCCGAGCTCGCCCTTCTCGCGGCGCGCCTGGAACCCGTCGAATGCCCCGAGCGCCGCAGCCGCGACGCCGGCGAGGTCGCCGCGATCGAGCCCCTCCGCCGCGGGATCGAAGCAGCCGTTGACGTCGAGCGTGAGCCGTTCCATGTGCCCCTCCGGAGGCGCACTCTAGTCGCGGCCCGGTCGTGGCGCGAGAGAACGTGCGGGGCTGTACCTTGGTCTTGGTCTTGGTTCCAAGTCCAAGACCAAGACCAAGACCAAGTCCAGGTCCAGGTCCAGGACCAAGTGAGCGTCAGCCCGCGTCTGGCACCCCGCCGATCGGAGCCGCGCCTGCGTCGAGGTGCGCCCTCACCACCCGCTGCGGCGGCCGCCGCAGCTCGCTCACGACGCGGACGGCCGCGAGGGCGCGCAGGCCGAGGTACGAGAGGTCGAGCTCCCACCAGAAGAAGCCCTGGCTCGAGGACGCCGGGTAGAAGTGGTGGTTGTTGTGCCACCCCTCGCCGAACGTCACGAGCGCGAGCGCGAAGCTGTTGCGCGACCCGTCGCCCGTCTCGTAGCGCCGGCGCCCGACGACGTGCGCGAGCGAGTTGATCGCGAAGGTGGCGTGCCAGAGCACGACCGTCGAGACGAAGAAGCCCCACAGGACGGCCGGCCAGCCGCCCGCGGCGAAGAGCCCGAGGGCGAGCGCGACGGGCGGCAGGAGGTGGAAGCGATCCAGGAAGCGCAGCTCCGGGTAGCGCGCGAGGTCCTTCACGCGGGCGAGCTTCGTCGCGTGGTGGCGCCGCGACAGGATCCAGCCGGCGTGGCTCCACCAGAAGCCGCGGCGGAGCGGCGAGTGCACGTCGTCGGGGCCGTCCGAGTACCGGTGGTGATCCCGGTGGTGCGCCGCCCACCAGAGCGCTCCCTTCTGCGCCGAGGCGCCGCCGACGACGGCGAGGGCGAGCTGGAACGCCCGCGAGGTGCGGTAGGATCGGTGCGCGAAGTAGCGGTGGTAGCCCGCGGTGATCGCGAACATCCGGACGGCGTACGTCGCGGCGGAGAGCGCGACCCAGCGCCAGGAGAAGCCCGCGAGGAAGGGCGTCGCGGCGGCGACGGCGTGGGCGGCGAGGAACGGGATCGAGGCGAGCCAGTCCGGGCGGTCGGCGTCGGCAGGG